>JAYSVZ010000477.1:0-4522 GCA_043718305.1 Planctomycetota bacterium
CCCGAGCCCGTCATGGACCTCGAGTCCGTCGGCAACACGATCGCCCACATGGCCAACCTGCCCCCCGAGGCCAACGTCCTGTTTATGACCCTCATGGCCACCCGCATGCCTTATGTCGGGCGGGGATAAATTTACCTCACGTGTGTCTCAATGTGAGAAGCTGACACCCGTTGTCGATGGCATGGGAACATCGTATTGATTGGGCCGGGGATAACGATTTCATGCAGAGGATCGGTCGTATTAATCGACCGACTGGGGGTGATGTTTCGAATCGGCAACATTTCTTGCTTCCTGGCAGCATCACTCCGGTTTGTGAACTAGGTTAAGGGATGAACACTCTGTCCCAGGGATTTGCCCTCGGGAGTTGGCCGCCCCGCGCCAACGGATGAGACGGTGTTCGTGAAGTGTCTCCTGAACCACGGAAGTCTGCTGACATGGCCCCTCCCCCCAGTCGATTTGCTCGTCAACAAGAGAACTCTGCGGAAGAGTTCGAGAAGCTCAAGCGTTTGATCCACGGCAAGCTCGTCGACAAGCTCGACATGAACAAGCTGGGTGAACTACAGGGGGATACCCTGCGCCGCGAGATTCGGCTGGTGGTTGAGCATCTGTGCGACACCGAGAACCCACTGCTCAATCGGTCAGAGCGTGAGCGACTGATCGAGGAAGTCCTGGATGAGACGTTTGGCTTTGGTCCCCTCGAAATCCTGATGAAGGAAGAGGGGATCGCGGACATCATGATTAACGGACCTAAGAAGGTGTTCGTCGAAAAGAACGGGCGAATCATCAAGCACGCCGTGACGTTCCGCGACAATGACCACTTGCTCCAGATTCTGGACCGGATCGTTTCGCGGGTCGGTCGCCGGATCGACGAAACATCACCGATGTGCGACGCCCGTCTGCCGGATGGGTCGCGGTTGAACGCGATCATTCCTCCGCTGGCTCTGGATGGGCCCGCCATCACGATTCGTAAGTTCGGATCGAAACCCCTGGCACTGGAAGACCTGCTCAACTTCGGGGCCTTCACTCCCGAGATGGTGATGCTCCTGGAAGGGGCCATCAAGGCCCGGCTGAACATCGTCATCAGCGGTGGTACCGGTTCCGGAAAGACGACGCTGCTCAACACCTTGTCGAGCTTCATTCAACCGGACCACCGGATCATCACGATCGAGGATGCTGCCGAACTTCAGTTGCAGCAAGATCACGTGCTGCGACTGGAAACGCGACCGGCCAACATCGAAGGCAAGGGCCGCATCTCGGCGACCGACCTCGTGAAGAACGCCCTGCGGATGCGGCCCGATCGCGTGATCATCGGCGAATGTCGTGGTCCCGAAACGCTCGACATGCTTCAGGCCATGAACACCGGCCACGATGGCTCGCTGACCACCGTCCACTCCAACAACCCGCGGGACGCCGTGGCTCGGATCGAAACGATGATCACGATGGGCGGAGTGGACTTGCCGCTCAAGGCGATTCGTCAGCAACTGGCTGCCGCCGTCGACATCATCATCCAGGCCAGCCGTCTGCAAGGCGGGCCCCGCAAGATCACCTACATCACCGAAGTCCTGAACATGGAGCAGGACACGATCATTATGCAGGACATCTTCCGCTTCATCACCGATGGCGTGGACGCCGACGGCAAGGCGTTCGGCCACTTCGAAGCGACCGGCGTGCGTCCATCATGCATGGCCCGGCTGGAAGCAGCGGGCGTGCGGTTGCCTCCAAACCTGTTTGCCGCGCGATCGCTGGGTCGCTAATCGATGTGGTGTTGAGTTCCTGTTCGGATGTTCCGGACAGATCCCGCGTTCGCCCTGATTCTCACTCACTCTTCCCTGATCTGGACCACTCCCATGGACCCCCTGATCGCTTCTGGATTGGCCTTCCTCGGCGTGACCGGTGCCGTGTTTGCCGTCGCGACGATGTTCGGCGACAAACGCAGCAACAACACGGTCGAAGATCGCTTGCAAGTCCTCGCGGGCAAGAAGGCTCCGGGTGAAGCCGTTGCCGTGACCCGCGAAGCGCTCGTCAAAGAGAGCATGGAAGGACTCAACGGGGTTCTCCAGTCTCTCGCCGAGCGTTTTGACCTGAAGATGCTCTTCCATCAGGCCGACTCGCCGATCTCGCCGGAGAAGTTCCTCTTGATCAGCGGGGGCGTGGGATCCCTGGCGGGGCTCGTCTGCTTCATGCTAATCCCGCAGCCCGCGTTTGTGCCGCTGGTGATGATCGTCTTTGCCATGCTCCCTATCCAGTGGTTGCTGTGGCGGCGCGGACGGCGGATGCATCGCTTTGGAGAACAATTGCCCGAGGCTCTCGCCCTGATCGCGCGGGCTCTCCGTTCCGGCCATAGCCTGGCCTCCGGTCTGAAAGTGGTCTGCGATGAAATGCAGCCACCCGTCTCGAAGGAGTTCACGGGGGCCTATGAAGAGCAGAACCTGGGGGTGCCCCTCGATCAAGCCTTGAAGAACATGTACAAGCGAATGCCCAACCTCGACTTCAAGTTCTTCGTGACAGCGGTCGCGATTCAACGGCAGTCGGGCGGTGATCTCGCGGAAATTCTCGACAAGATTTCCTACGTGACGCGCGAGCGGCAAAAGCTCCTGGGCCAGGTCCAGGCCCTGACCGGGGAAGGCCGCATCAGCGGACTCGTGCTCATGCTCCTGCCGGTCGCGATCTTCCTGGCCGTATGGAGGGTCAACCCCGACTACGTGATGATCCTCTTCACGAATCCCATGGGGCGCAAGATGGTCGGGGTGGCGATTGCCCTCCAAATCCTGGGCGCGTGGTCCATCAAGAAAATCATTCAGATCAAGGTCTGATCTTCGGAACGCCGTCACTCATCCATTGAAGATCGGGAGCTCACCATGGATTCCACCATTCTCATTCCGCTCGCCATTGCGGGCGGCATCACCGCCGCTGTGTGGTGCGTTTCGCTCGTCTTCTTCGGCGAGAAGGAGTCGCGGACCACCGAACGGCTCAAGGATCTCAAAGATCCCCGCCGCCGAAAAGAAGAAAAGGAAAAGGGAACCGGCGTCGGGGGCATGATCAAAGCGGCTGCTCCCACCCTCTCCAAGGCGCTTCAGCCAAAGTCTGACCTGGAGCAAAGTCAGCTCAAGGTGCGCCTCGCGAACGCGGGCTTCTCATCGCCGAACGCCTCATCGATCTTTTTGGCGATGAAGCTGATCGGGATGGCGACCGGGGCGTTCTTCGGCGGTGTCACCGCTCTGGTACTGCAAGGCTTTACTCAAAATGCGGCGATGACCACGGGCGTAGCAGCCGGGTTCGGCTTTTATCTCGTCGAGATCGTGGTGACTGTGATGGTCAAGCTGCGGCAGGAAGCGATTTTCCTCTCCATGCCCGATGCACTTGACCTGCTCGTGGTCTGTGTCGAAGCGGGGTTGGGACTCGATGTTGCCATGCGCCGCGTCAATGATGAACTGGCCGACACGGCCAAAGAGCTTTGCCAGGAACTCAACATCTGCAATATGCAGCTCCAGGTGGGACGGGTCCGCCGCGAGGTGCTGCACGATCTCGGAATCCGGACGGGCGTGGATGACGTGAAGACGCTGGTCGCCATCATGATTCAGGCGGAACGCTTCGGTTCATCGATCGCCACGGCCCTCCGCGTGCAATCCGACAGCATGCGGATTAAACGCCGCCAACTGGCTGAAGAGCAGGCCCAAAAGACCGCTGTGAAAATCATCTTTCCGATGGTCCTCTTCATCTTCCCGGGAATCTTCGTGGTCCTCGTGGGACCGGCAGCCCTGATGATGATGGACAACCTGATGAATATGTAGTCCGTCGGATCCCGTCGACCGACTCTGAAGTTGTTTAAATCGTCCGTCCTTGGACCCTCTTGGTACGAGAGCGAGACCCCGTTCATAAGTCGACACGCGCTTCCAAGGGCCAGAGAAGTCGCCGGGAGTCCGTCCCAGGACATCTTGAACCTCCGAAGTAAGATTCTGTCGATCAAGGATGTTACGATGCGACACGCTCGGGGCTATGCCGAACTCCTCGAAAGAACACTCTTTCGCGGAGCGAAAGGCGACATTGTCGGCGACTTCTCCGAAGTCGCTGAAACGGCGTGACCCGCAGGGAGGACGGACGAATGTGAGTCACCGTACGGCTCACGAGGCTCGGCCCTCACCCAGCCGTTCGCGCGAGGGGAGCGGTGAGTCGGAAGCGTCAATCGCTTGGTCATAGTCGCCTTTCGCTCCGCGAAAGTGCGCCGAGCGCGGGTCCAACGTGTCCCATCGTGGAACCTGGTTCGGGAGTCACCCGCTTCGGCGGCGCTCTTTCGTGGAGCGAAAGGCGACAAACACGGCCCTGCTATCCCTTCGGGGTACAGATTTCTCCAACGACGGATCGATTTGCGCACGTGTGCAAATCACAAACTTGAACAACAGACTGACGACTCTATACGGAACCGCGAATCCTATGCGTCACTTTTGGCTCGGATGTCTCATATGCCTTGGTGTGGCGATCTCAGCTCCGGCTGCTGATCCCGCCCCGCGCCCCAACATCCTGT
>JAYSVZ010000478.1:0-1582 GCA_043718305.1 Planctomycetota bacterium
AAGCCCCCCCACATGAACCATCGTTGAGTCATCTTCGGTCCCACGAATTTGGCCGAACTGGCCACGGTCTTCGAACGAGTTGGGAATGGACCGCCCAAGCTAACGCGATGTTCGTCGAATTGCAACGAATCGAAAGTCTCCGCGAAATGCCGGACTCGGAGGGACGGGGAACTCCTTCCCTGTAAAGGGGGGTGGCGGTGGAGGAGCGGCGGGGCGACCTTCGGCTTGGCTGGAACTTTCAGGATCAGGTGAAGCCGGTGTCGAAGGAACAGGCTGCGAGTCAATCTCCATCAGCGCCTTGGACTCCGCATCCGACATTGGCTGATCAGCGCCGCGCATCTGGTTCTTCGGGGAATCCGAATAAGGAATTGCGACAGAGATCACCCCCAAGGCCCTCATCAGAAATCCACAGACCGTCAACTTTCGAAGTGAACTGAGCATCGCATGACCCGTCTGGCATGAGGAACTGGCCCTTTTGTCAATATAAATGCAATCCCGATCGCCCTTTCGGCGCGCCATGTCATCGAATTTCTAGATTTCGCAGCAAATACGAGTCACGGCAGCGTCTCGCGCACGGCCAATCGCGGAAAAGCAGGGCCGATTAATCGAGCGGCCAGTCACAAGAGCCAGCTTCTTGCAGCCGCCCGTGATCGGTCATGTCGAAGTGCAGCGGGGTGATCGTGACGTAACGCTGCTTCAATTCGGCGACATCGGTGCCGGGGTCGAGGGCGTGGTTGCGGAGGGGGTCGAGGCCGCTCCAGTAGTAGGGTCTCCCGCGTGGGTCGATCCGTTTCTCGATCGTGTCATCGTGCCGCTTGACCCCCATCGAGGCGAACTTGACCCCCAGCGGTGGTTCCGCGTTCGTCGGCGGGAAGTTGATGTTCCACAACTGGCCCGGCTGGGGGTAGTCGGCGAGTAACCGGCGGATAAGCGGCAGCACCGAGCGGGCGGCCTGCGGGTAGTCGGAGGGGCACTTGGTGCTCTGCTGGATCGAGACCGCGATCGACGTGATGCCAAAGAATGCCCCTTCTATCGCCGCTGCCACGGTCCCCGAGTACAGCACATTGATCCCGATGTTGGCCCCGGAGTTGATCCCGCTGACGATCAGGTCGGGGCGACCTTGGCAGAACTCCAGCACGCCCAGTTTGGTGCAGTCCGCCGGGCTGCCGTCGACGGCCCAGCCGTAGTGCTGGCCGTGTTCGTGGATCTCCTTGACCATAATTGGGTGCAGGTAGGTGATCCCATGCCCGACGCCGCTCTGCTCGGTGAGCGGCGCGACGGTCGTGACCTCGCCGAGTTCGGTGAGCACATCGCGTAACGCCCGCAGGCCGGGGGCGTTAATGCCATCGTCGTTGACCAGCAGAATCCGCACAGTGTTCTCGCGATTGAGGGTGATCGGTTGTCCGTACGGCGGAGACGCTAGGGAGCCTCGGGCGGTGGCGGCAAGGCTGCGATCTCACGCAGCCGTCTGGCCAGGAGTTGGCAGCGACGGCGGTGGGGGCCCTTGATCTGGGTCAAGATCTCCGCCGCCTTGTCGTACTCCTGGATGATCGAGAGGCACGCGGCCAGCCGGACGTGAATC
>JAYSVZ010000479.1:0-1581 GCA_043718305.1 Planctomycetota bacterium
CGACTCGCAAGGGAAGGCGACGCCGTATGGTCTGTTCGACGCGTTGGCGAACCACTGCTTGGTGATGCTCTGTCTGAGTTCGGCCACGGCGGCGTTCGCGGTGAACAGCCTCCGCCGATGGTGGGAGTTATTCGGTCGCGAACGTTACGCGGGGGCCAAAGGCTTACTGATTGAATGCGACGGTGGCGGCTGCAACGGCCATCGCCCGCGCCTGTGGAAGTGGTTGTTGCAAGGACTGGCGGACGACCTGAACATCAGCATCACCGTTCGTCACGATCCGCGTGGCGCGTCGAAATGGAACCCGATCGAACACCGCGTCTTTGGAAGGATCAGCCAGAACTGGGCCGGGCATCCGCTCCGCACGCTGCATCGAATCCTGGGCTTCATCCGCGGAATGCCAGTCGCAGAGCGACTGGCCTACGGTTCGGCACCACGTATCGGAACGCCAACTCGCGTCTGGATCAGTCTTTCAACTCCAGGCGGATCGCATCAGAGCCCGCTTCCTTTATTCTTTACGCGGGCTGGAACATGGCTGTGGTTCTATTCTGCCCGCGTAGAGAATAAAACCTCTGTCGCAGGCCCGGTCATGACCTGGGAAGCGGCAGGCCAGTCACTCCCCGAACCCAAGGATTTCGATGCCCATGCATTCCACTCGCCGCGTTGCCATGGCTGCTGCCGCTGCTGCTCTGGGGGGACTCGCTGCGGGGATCGCTCGGGCTGAATCCGCGCCCCCTCGCGAACTCCCTCCGCGAACGGGCTCCCCGCGAATTCGATTTGGCGTTTCGACCTACTCCTTCTGGCAGTTCCGCGATGGGGAGCCGCCCGCGATTGAGTCGTGCATTGACCGCGCCGCCGAGATGGGGTTTGATGGGTGCGAAATTCTGCATGTGCAGATGGGCGAGGATGTCTCGAACGGGCGGTTGCAGAAGCTCAAGCAGCGGGCCTTTCGGCAGGGGCTGGACCTATGCGGGTTCTCGACGCACCAGTCGTTCGTGAAGCCCGATGAGGCCGAGCGGCAGAAGAACATCGACCACACGATTCACTGCATCGAGCTGGCCTATGCCCTCGGCATTCCGACGATCCGCGTCAACACCGGACGCTGGGGCACGACGAAGAGTTTTGATGATCTGATGGCGAACAAGGGGATCGAGGACCGGCTCCCCGGCTATACCGACGAGGACGGCTTCGGTTGGGTCATCGGCAGCTTGGAGAAGTGCCTCAAGAAGGCCGAAGAGTGCGGTGTCGTGCTGGGTCTGGAGAACCACTGGGGCCTGGGCCGCGACGCTACGGGGGTGCTCCGCGTGATTGATGCGATCCAGTCGCCGTGGCTGCAAGCGACCCTCGACACAGGGAATTTCCTGGAGAACCAGTACGAGCAATACGCCCAACTGGCCCCGCGAGCGGTGCTGGTGCAAGCCAAGACCTACCACGGCGGCGGGAAGTGGTACACGCTCGACATCGACTACCAGCGCGTCGCCGAGATCCTCAAGGCGGCGAATTACAGCGGGTACATCTCGCTAGAGATGGAAGGGCAAGCCGACCCGAACGTGGCGGTGCCGTTGAGCTTGAAGGATCTGCGCG
>JAYSVZ010000480.1:0-1578 GCA_043718305.1 Planctomycetota bacterium
ATCTCCGGCGGGGCCGACTTCATGGAGATCGGCAAGGTCAAGGTCCACGCCCGAGCCTATTGCAGCCGCTTCAACTTCAAGGGAACCGACCAGCAGAAGTTCGTCCGCGACCTCTCCGGGGGAGAACGCAACCGTGTGCATTTGGCCAAGCTGCTGCGGTCGGGCGGGAATCTGATCCTGTTGGACGAACCGACGAACGACCTCGATGTGGAAACGCTGCGATCGCTGGAGGACGGTCTGAATAACTTCGGCGGGTGTGCGGTGGTGACCTCGCATGATCGCTGGTTCCTCGACAAGATCGCCACGCACATTCTGGCCTTCGAAGGGGATAGCCAGGTCTACTGGTTCGAAGGAAACTACAAGATGTACGAGGCCAACAAGCGCGAACGGATGGGCGTCGAGGCCGATCAGCCGCACCGGGTCAAGTACCGGAAGCTGGTGTGAGGTCGCTGCCGAAGAGAATGTCCTGACCCAGCTCGAAAACCTGCAAACTCACCCCGCTGTGGCCGTCGCCCTTTCACAGGGGCAACTGAGCTTGCATGCCTGGATGTATGAAATCGAATCGGGCGAGGTCTACGGCTACGACACGACCGCTGGCCAGTTCATCCCGCTGGGCGAGCTTCGTACGGGTGGAAAACCCTCTCCCGCGCGCGTCCTTGATGTGCGTTCAGGTGATGCCCTCTTCCGGGGCTCTGCGGAATAGCTGCCCCGGGTGTGCTAAGAACTGGTTGGAGTCCAGCCTTAGGCTGTTCCGGACAGGCTAAAGCCTGGACTCCAACCCCGAGTCTCTCCTTTGCGTTTTTTGAGTATCTTGCGGCCATTCCTCGAAGCTTGGTTGCGGCTGGGCGGTGTTCGAGAAACCTTCAACTGGCGCAACCCTTAAAGTCGATACAAATTACCAGGCGCGATCCTCTTCCTGATTGGCGGCATGGTTGTGATGTTTGCCGCATCTGATGAATTGCCAGCACTTTGCGGTTCTCACTGCTCACTTTTTCTGCCGCTCTTGGGTGCCTGATCGGCGGAGGATCATGGGGCTGGGCTGAGGATATTTCACTCGACCGGCAGGAAGTGACAGCGGTCCAGACTTCACCCGAGCTGGTGTTCCGAGGTCAATCGGACGAGACGGACGAATTGCCGACCCCTTGGTCCGTGGACGGAGAGACTCCTTACATCCAGCAGTTCGGGGCCGGTTACCGATCTGGCGACGGGCTGGGGTTTCAGAATGGGTATGCCGACCTGGAGTGGATGATTCCAATCCGGGGCGATGCCGAGTGGGATAATTGTTTTGCGGACCTGCATTTTCTCCTTAAAGATGATGAGAAGGTGGCGGGGAACGCGACGCTGGCTTATCGCCGGTATGATCTCGACTGGAACCGCATCTTCGGCGGGTACGTCTTCTGGGATGGGATGCAGACGCCGCTGGGGAATCAACTCCAGCAGTTGGGGCTGGGTGTCGAAACGATGGGTCCGATCATCGACGCCCGAGCGAACCTTTACCTTCCCGATGCGTTTGAGCTGCGCGGACCACTTCCGAATCTCTTTCAGGGAAACAATCTCATTATTAATCGGGCGGAGGTC
>JAYSVZ010000049.1:0-8264 GCA_043718305.1 Planctomycetota bacterium
ATAACCTTTCGCAGTCTTTTCGCGAACGAGCTTCTCGGCATGCGTTGCGGCAGCCTCAATCGTCTCGAACGACTTGCTCGATGTCTGACCCGTGGTGCCGATGCGGCCGTAACTGGTGTAGACATCGCACCCTTGAGTTCGGACCTCCCAAAACTTCGAGCTGGTTCCGTCGACGAACTCGAATCGACGAAGAGTTGTTGCTGTGGTGGACATGGAGTCATGACCTTTCCTGATGGAGTGTGTGTTGATGTGTGGTTGGGTGGCTGGCTCATCACGACGGACTCCAATAAACACAGGGAACCTTGGTACACCGCCATCGGTCAATTCTTGAAACTTGATCCTGATCGCCTCGCCGATGGCGGGCGGCAGCTCCCGCTGGGCGTCAGATAGACCGGTACCACAGTTAAACCTCGTGCCGTTGGGCAGTTCGACGAGCAATGCACCTAGACGGCCCTTGTGCCGACCCTTACCCGGTTCGTGGCCGATGACGACGGCCTCGCAGTCGTGGAACCGCTTGAACTTTTGTAATGTCGGAGAACGACGTGGCTCGTAGAGCGAAGCTGGACGACGGAGCATGACTCCTTCACCGCCAAGTTGTTCGATTCGATCGAAGGTTGTTTCGAGATGCTCACGGCTTCGGCAGACCTCTTGATGGAGGAGCAGGGCATACGGTGGTTGGCCCGCCGCGAGGACTTGTTTGACGGTAGTCAGTCGCTGTTCAAACGGCTGCGCCACTGTTGGTGCGTCAAATGCCAAAAACCGCACTTCGCGCCACAGGTCGGCCCCGTCGCCGCGCCGCACGATCGAGACCGTTCTCTGAAATTGCCTTCGGCCGATCCACAATTCCCCGTCGAGCGGAGTGTTGGGCAACCCCAGCGTGAACCACTTGGGAGCAACGTAACGGTTGCCATTCCGGGACAGGAATTGCTGCCCATCCCAATAGGCGCGAACTCCGTCGAGCTTCTCGCTGAGCCACCAGCCGGTGGGATTGGTATCGGGACTCCATGTTTCGGCCAGTAACAGCGGTGGGGCTGAGACCGCGCTCTTCGACGTTGGCGGTACGACCGTTGTGCAGCCGACGCGGGCCATTTCGACGGCCTCGCCTCGATATTGGCGCATGTGCTTGCAGGTACGTTGGTCGATCGGCAGGGACTGATTGCGCCACGCCGGACAACTACACGAGAAAACGCCACCGACGTTCTTGAGTTGATATGGCTTGGACCCTGAACCCCAGACCTCTGCGGTCTGACCGTCGCGCAGGTCAGGCATGGAACCTTCCTTTCTGAAGGGGAATGAATTGAAATAGATCCCACCGGCTACCCGGTCCACCTCGCGCAGCGGTCTCGAAACGGACACGTCGGGCAGTTGAGCACCGAGGGATTCGGATAGAAGTGACCGTTGGTGATGGCCTGCCAGACGCGCGAAATGATGCCGCGCGTCCGAGCAAGCTGTTGGGCGTCGAACGGCACGTCATGCAGCGCGATGTCCGGCGTCTTGGTTTTCGTGATGACGGCGAACGAAAGTCGCACCGGCTTGTCATCGACCATGTTTTCAGCAAGCTGGCCGTAGAGCAGAAGCTGGCCGGCCGACTCACCCACTTGTGAGGCCGACCAACGGCAACGGGAGGTCTTGAAGTCGATGACGCGGATTTCGGTTGCCGTCTCCAGCACCAGATCAATCCGCCCCAACACATCCGGACAGTCAGGAAGAATCGCGGCGCGAACCTCTTCCTCGACCCCGATGATACTGCCGGTGGGCTGAGCCAGTGGCGATGCCTGAAACGCCGTCAGCATCCGTTCAGCCAAAGTGGACAATGATCGAAGATCGTCGTCACCGCTGTAAACCACGGACGCAAGATCGACCTTACTCCACTCCCGGTAATAGGCGGAAATCAGTGAATCGAGTGTCGGAGTGGCATTCCCTGCGAGACGTTCTTCAAAGTGCAGTTCTAGGGCAGCATGGATCGCGCCGCCGAATACGAGATTGGCGGATCGCCGCTCCTCGGGAACCTGCGCGATATATCTGTACCAGTATTTGAGTGGGCAGCCCCGGTATGTGGAGACTGCCGACCAACTGAGGTAATCGCGGTCTTGGGATTGAGGCTCATTTTGGGCTTCGGGAGTTGGCGCGAGCGCGATCATGCTCGGCTCCCGTGCGAGGCGTTCAGCTCGTCGATGAGACCGCTGGCTTCCTTGATGCCCAGGTCTTCCGCGCGATAGATACCGAACCGCTCCTTGAGCAAGTCGGTGAGATTGAAATCCTTTCTGTTGGCGATGGCATGCAACGCTCGGAGTTGACTGCTCGTGGCCGCACGCCTGCTACCGTTGGGCTGGCGGCCATTCTGCGAGCCATTCGCCCCACGATCGGAGTCGCGATTCGGGTTCCCTCGTGCCGAACCGTTATCGTCACTGGCACTGCGTTCGTGGCCGTTGGTATTACTCTGACCTCGCTCCGCTGCATTCGAGTTCAAGGGCGGTGTGGACGAACCCGGCTGGCCCGAAAGTTCATCTTGGACCGCCTGTCTGCAAGCCATGTACGCGGCCTGCACTTTCCGGTGGAAACCATCAAGGTCGCTGAACAACAGTCCGGCATCGAGTTCCAGCGCGACCTCACAACTCGCGCCAAGCGAGCCGTAGTCGGGCTGGCCGACCTTCTTGGCGAGGCCAACCTTCACTGTCATGGGCATGGGAAATCTCCAGTGAGAGAAACAAAAAGGCCCCGGCCGCATCAGTTGGACACGGCCGGGGCGTTGTGAATTTGAAGTCGATGCCGGGCATCACGCACCGAGTTGTTGAAGCTGCTTCAGGGACGCGAGGGTGGTCTTCATCAGCCGGGACTGACGGCGCTGCTGCCGGGCCGCCACGATCAAGCTCGTGACATCCTGTAGAGTGGTGCGCAGCGTGTCGCGCAGTCGCTCGGCTTGAACGATGAGATCGTTCGACGCCGGGGCTGGAGAGGAGGGAGCGGTCCCAAGACTCGTCGCCGCTCCGGGCGATGGCGGCAGTCGGTTCACGGGGCCAGAGAAGCCGTTACTGTTGGGCATACTGTGTTCCTTCGAGGAGGAGGGTTGGGAGCGAGTTGTTGTCCGACGATCAGACAACTGGGGACGTGCTGATGCTGTGGCCAGCGGTGAGGCGATGCGCTGGGCATCGTTGCTCGGTTCGAGAGCACATTTGTGGTCCAGTGGCTGCCAGAGATAGGTGCGTCGGCTGTCGGTGCAGACGCACGGGGATTCGCTGTTCACGAACCCAAACTCGGTGAAGCCGAAGTCGAGGGCGCGAACGAGGAATTCGCGATTGACTTGAATTCGCAGTTCCGGACCCATGCGGTGCGAGCGACTCAACACCAGCTCCGTCATCGGCGACTTGTCATCCTGACGAGCCCGAATGGCGACGGTCCCGTTGAGGTCCACCGTGACCGGACGCTCTTGGTCATCGTCGGCTGGCAAGTGTTCGATCCGATCCGACAGAAACTCCACATCCGCCGCGTCGAGCTGCATGCGCGTGACCACAGTGGAAGCGGCCGGGATCACGCGATCGAGGTCAGGGAAGCGACCTTCCTTTTGAACTGCGTGGTGGATCGTCCAGGCTCCCACCTGAACCGACACCCAGTTGGCCGTCTTGCCGATCTGAACGGGCTGGTCATGTGGCAACTCGCGACTCGCGAAGACATCGCTCGCTTCCATGAGGATGTCTTCGGTCCAACCGAAGTCGAATCCCGACTGCGCGAGCAATTGGTGGCCGTCCGTGGCCGCGAGCGAACCACGTCCCTTCAACTGCACACAGTCGAGGGCGTACCGGTTGGCGTTCTTTTCGGTTGTCTCCATTGCGTCGCGCAGAGCCACCAGCAGATGCGGCTCATTGGACGCCAACTCGCTCGGCATGGACGGCAGCGAGGGAATCGCGGCGGCGTCCGCGAACAGATAGTCCCGATGCTGAGGAAGACCGCCCTCATCCCATGTGGCGACAACGTGGCCGGGCTCGCCCAACCGAATCGTCACGGGATCGCTGCGCTTCCCTTCGCAATCCGCGAACAGTTGCAGCGGCACGGTGAGGTCGGCCGTGATGAACCGGCCGCCATCCCGGTACTCGACCGCTACGCGCTGGTTGGCGGCGTACAGACTGAGAGCATCGGGCGTTGCCACCAACCGCACATAGCCTGCGTGGCGGGCAGACACTCCCGCTCGACGGGCGACGGCACGAAACTGGCGAGCCAACGAACGTGAGATCGAAATCATGGAGTCACTCCGAATGAGGATGGGGAAGGATCGAACAACGGAAGTCAGAATGCTGGGACAGACAGGGGTGGTGATGGACGAGCATGAGCCTCGCCCATCACCACCGGGGTTCCTGTTCGCTGACATCGCGCCGTCGCCGGCATGTCACGCCACCGACGCGAGGTGTGAACGGCGGTTTGCTGCGGACTCCTGTTCCGCTTCGAGGCGCTCCCAATCGACAATAAGGGCGAGCAAGTCGTCCTCTTGCAGCGGTGGTTCGTCGTCGATCAGGGAGAAGCCTTTGCGGTCGATCAAGTCGCAGTCTTCGCCGGTGGCGCGAGAGACCGCTCGATTCAGTTGGGCTTGAGTCATTGAAGAATCCTTGGAGAGAGGGAGCGGGGGAGAAACGAAAACAGCCGCGACGGAGCAGTTCCGTGCGGCTGATGGTTCAGGGTTGGAGGGTGTTGTTGTGGGCTACGTTGCTGGCACCAACCGATTCTCGGTCAGCCAGGCAACTTCGGCTGCGAGTGCCTCGCTGCGGCGGGCGAACGGTCCAAGACTGGGACCGTTCACGATGCCTGCGAACCACCGGCCAGTGGCATCCGGTTCGACGTGGCTCGCCCGCGTGATAGTCGCCGTGCCGAGAGTGTGCAGGTCGATGTCTTCGGCGTAGATCGCCTTTGTACTTCCATCGGAAGCGATGAAGAGTTCCATCAGCGTTGCTCCCGTTGGCTCGGGCGGATGATCGAACGCCGGGGACGATCCACCATCAAACCATCGAGGGACGCCTGCACACCTGCCAATTGCGACGCCACCTGCTGACGACGGGCGGCGTTGTCCCGCAACTGCTGTGGCTCGACGCCGCGCAGCACTCGCCGGGCTTGCTCGACCAAGCTGTCGAGGTCCGCGTTAGACCGGACGTTGAGTTGCTGAAACCGCGAGAAGAACTCGCGCAGGTTTTCGACGGCGCTGTCTCTGAAGACCTTTGGGCGGCCGTCCTCCTGACCACTGAGTCGTTCCGACAAATGACTCACCAACTTGTCGAGTTCGTTCACAAATGCGTCCTCGGCCAATGCAACTGCTTCATCGAACCGAGCAGTCACGCGCTGACACTCTTGCTCGAATAACCTCGGACTGAGACGACTCAAATACTCAGGTGGCTCCACTGATGGATATTCCCACATGATGCCGAAGAGACCGCGAAGGCTTGCGGGGTAATCGCCGGGGTTGAACAACGATCCAAGTCGGTTGCGTGCTGCCGTCCGGAGTTCTTCGTAGTGCGTGTCGAGCTGGGCGACAGCCTCTTCCAACTCAACGCGGTGGGTCTTCATCTGGACATCGAAACTGGCGATGTCACTCTGCCGGATCAGCCGCAGCCCCGGCTCGGGGAACGGAAGCGAAATCCCTTTCCCAAAGCTGATGATCCGACCGCGAATGGCCGTGACCGTCTTGAACGCGGGATGCGTCCCGTCCAACAACTTTTTGCCCGCCGTCAGGTACTGGCCTTCCGCCCCGAACGACTCGGCCGCTTGAGCCTTCTGTTCGGGACTGAGGGTCTTGCGGGTGCCGAACCAGGTGAAGCAGACCCGCACCGCCGCCATCGTCGTGCGCAGGCGATCAGCGGCCTCCACGTGCGGTGTTTCCGTCGTGGTGGGATCATCCCAGAGCAAACTGGACATACGGAGTTTCCTTGTCGAAAAGAGGGGGAAGAGCAAGATGGCCGTTGACGCGAGGGGCGTCTGGCAACAGAAGTGCGATCAGTGGATCGCGGGCATCGGCATTGGCTGCGATGTGGCAGCCGACCTCGCTGCGGGGACGGGTTCATTCAACCGGTCGCAGAGTGCGTCGATCTCCCCGACCGACAGCGGCGTCTCTTCTGTGAAGTGGGGGAAGCCGTCGGCGAAGGCGAGGCCCTCGCCTTGAAGTTGTTGTTGCCAGTGCCGCAGGGCAGCCAACACCGTGGCGAGTTCACGGGGAGTGAGCATGAGCGATCTCCACAGGGATGAGGATGGCTGTATTATGTGTCGCGTCGGCCGTGGGCTTCGAGCGGCTCAAAGTTGGGGAACTTGGTGATCTCACTCACGACGTTGGCCCCGAGAGCGTCCTTCAGTTGGCCCGCGAAACCGGCAATCATTTCGTTCCACTCGCCGACTTCTCGGGCGAGGGCTTCCACATCGCGAGCCTCCCAGTAGTTCCCCTCATCGGAGACCCCTTCGACCGTGCCGAGTGACTTCGCGAAGTCGAGCAACGCGATCACGCTGAGATGGCACCGCAGGAAGTTCTGGACACCGCCACAAGCGGGGTTGCTGGCGTATTGCGTTTTACAAAAGCTTGACCAGCACCAGCCGGCGAGGTTGGTTCGCACTCGCCGTTTGCGGGGGAGGAACCCTACCCGTTGGTCATCAACGTCAATGAACGCCGGATAGCGGCACAAGCCGAAGTTGGCCGGTTCACAACCGTCGCCGGGTTGAGTCTGAAACGCGATCACATGCTGCGGCTCGACCGCGTAGTGACAGTCACCCGACTCGATGTATTGCCCCGCCTGAATCAACAGCCACCGCGATGGGGACTCAACCGGCAGCGCCTTGTAGTCGGCGTCTCGGCCCGACAGATCCACCATCTCACCGACGCTGGAGAACCGCAGATCGAGGGCGCGTTGCCGGAGTCGCCCAACCAACTCACGGGCCTTGGTCACCGTGCGGACATCGGCCTGTAGGTTCCAATGAATCGTCAGCCCCATGTTGAAGGTTCTCCTGATTGGTATGAGTGAGGCACAAGACCAGTCTGTGCGGAAGTTTCAATTGTTCATCGAATCGGCAGGGCGGCGGACCTTGCGGCGCGAGGCGTCCGCCGAGTCAGTTGCATGGACGTACAGTCCGGGCCGATCAGCCGACAAACAACGACCGCTGGCCCACTGCCGCAGCTTGGTGACCGCTTCGGCCGCCGTGCGAGCGACCGGCACGACGTTCCGCGCCGCTTCGGTGAGTGTCACATCCAGCAGTGCCGACAACCGGCAACACGACTTGATCTCGGCCCCCGTCCAATCGGTGTCAGCCGGGATCGGCTGGCTGGCCGCGATGTCGTACTGACGGCGATAGAGTTGCCAGATCGACTCGCGTTCGGTGGCGGCGGGGAGATCGAGAAAGAACAGGGCGTCGAGCCGTTCGGCACGGGTAAACTCGGGCGGCAAGCGACTGATGTCGTTCGCCGTCCCGATGAAGAACACATCGCTGGTATGATCGGCCAACCAACTCAGCAGCGTCCCGAACAGCCGTGTCGAGACGCCCGAATCCCCCGTCCCACCGACGCCCGACAGGCCCTTCTCCAACTCATCGCAGAACAGGATGCAGGGACTCATCGCGTCGGCGATCTTGAGGGCCTGCCGGACATTTCGCTCCGTATCGCCGACGAGGCCCCCCATCAGCGCACCAATGTCGAGCGTCAGCACCGGGCGGCCAGTCTCGTTGCCGAGTGCCCGGCAGAACGCCGACTTCCCGCAACCGGGTGGCGACAGCAGCAACGCCCCTCGCGGCTTCACCGACCTCCCCGGCTGGAGTGCCCGGCGACAGAAGTCCTTGAGAGCCGACAACCCACCCAGCGAGGCAAAATCCTCGCGCCCGCGATGCAGGGTGAGCAGGTTCTGCTTGCGCAGCGTCTGCGCCTTTAGATCCCAAACGATCTCAGGCCGCAGGGCATCATGCCGTGCGAGTGACAGTGCAAACGCCCCCTCGGCCTCGGCACGGGTCAACCCGGCCGCTGCTTCCAACAACGCCTGCCACGCTCGATCCGTGGGGAGTCCCTCGGGATGATCGGCCAGCACGTCACGGGCAATCTCGCCGAGCTGGTCCTGTGTTGGCAACTCGTGGTCGATCACCACAAACGCCCGTTCGAGTTCGATCGGAATCGCCACGACGGGTGACAGCACGACCACGAACACCCGTTGCTGCTTACCCGTGACGAGCTGCTCAAACAGTGTCTGAATGGTCTCAGTGCTGTTCAGATACCTGTGGAAGTTCGGCAGCACGAGCAACGTGGTCTGTACCTGGGA
>JAYSVZ010000481.1:0-1578 GCA_043718305.1 Planctomycetota bacterium
AAAACGCCCCCCCTCCCCCTCGCTGCCCCTCCGCGCACCGGGGTCAGGGGAATTCCAGCACCCCAGAAAATCCCAGCCCATACTTCAACAGGCCGGTCAGTCCCCCGTGCCAGCGCGATGTTCTCCGGACCAACCACCGTCTGGCCAGTGACCCGTCGTCGGGAATCTCAGGAACAGCGACAGGCCGTGACTGCCGACATTCGGGTTACGATGACTTCAATGCCGCCATCGCCCCCAACACTGTCCGCACCTGCCCGACATCCTTGTCGCGTTCTTTCGGCGGTAGATTCTCCCACGGCGTGATCGCCTGGTTGAGGCGCTGATCCTTCTTGGTTGCAATCACTTCTTGATCGTCGCCAGTGGCTGCGTATCGCCAGTCGGTCATCAGGCGTTCGGCGAGCCAGCGGTTGTGTTCCATTTGGGCCAGGCGGGTTTCCTCGGGGCTGTCGGGGGCGACCAGTGGGGCGGCGTTCTTGGATTGGAACCGGGTCTCGTGCAGCGTCTTCCCGATCGTGGCCAGTTTGATCAGGGCGTGGTCGGCGGCGGAGCGGCTGGATTCGCGGTTGTCGTCGCGGGTCGACTCCCAGGATTCGGGGTGGGGGTTCGGCTGGGGGGCGAGTTTGTGTCGCTCGTGCTCCGCGTGGATCGCTTGGCCTAGCGTTTCTCGCAGCGGTTGGGTGATCTCCCGGTAGCTGGCGGAGGTGCGGCATTCGCCGAATGGGATGAAGCCGGTCTCCTCTCGCAAGCACCCGGCCAGGGCCGGTTGGCGAGGGAGCCAGACGAAGATCGGCACCGCTTGCCCGGCCTTCGCGGTGGCGGACTCGTTCCCCAGCAGTCGCCGCAGACGGACCGCTGTCTCGAAGTTCTCGCGGTCCTGCTGGCCGCAGATGAACACGACCGGCTTGACCGTGACATCGGTCGCAGCGAATTGCTGGGCGAGGTGGCGGGCGAACAGTTCGCCGCCGGTGCCGTGGGGCAGATCGACGAACTCTGCGTTGCTGACGTACTGCACGGCCTCGGCATGCGGGACGTGAATTCCCTCGGGCAGCGGGTGTTTATTGAATCCCCATGAGTCGTCCTCGCGCGAGAACGCGGGCCCGCCAACCTCACTCTCAGTCCACGAGGTGAACCGAGGAAACCGAGTCAGGAACCCCCGCGCCGTCGACCTCGCATCCTTGTCCGCGATCGTGATCCGGCAGCGTTTCAAGTTCCCGAAGTGGGCCAGATGAGCCAGTTGCACGGCCAAGACCTGGCCCATCGCTCCGAAGCCGACGATCACGTAATGGGCGACCTCGTGGTCGCTCTGCGGGGCGTGCTGGACGACCTGCTCGGTGATCAGACGCGTCGCAGCTGCGCGGGGGACGTTGAAGACCTGGACCCGCATCGAGTCGTTGCTGTGCAGCACGTGGCTGTTCGGCTGCAGCGTGGACGAGAAGTTCACGTCGGCGATGTGGACGTACAGCTTCAGCGGCTCGGTGGGCTTCGCCGAGGTCGCGGCCCGCTCCCCCTTCGCGGGAGTCTTGAGCAGTGTCCCCAGTTCGGCGGCAACCTCCAGATTCACCCCGTCATCGCCGGTCA
>JAYSVZ010000482.1:0-14721 GCA_043718305.1 Planctomycetota bacterium
CAAGGGCGCAGCTGACGCCGATTCGTTCGTGACCTACATCGAAGAGTGCCTCGTCCCGACCTTGAAACCGGGTGAGATTGTGGTGCTCGACAACGTGGCGTTTCACGGCGACGATCGAATCCGTCCACTGATTCAAAGGACCGGAGCGTTGCTGTACCACCTGCCGGCGTACTCGCCGGATTTGAACCCGATCGAGAACGCGTTCGCGCAACTCAAGGCCGAGTTGAAACGCGCGGGGGCGAAGACGTTCGATGACCTGGTCAAGGGCGTGGGGCAACTTCTCGATGCGACCTCGGCGGAGCACTGCTTGAACTTCTTCAAGAATTGCGGGTATTGATGAAGCGGAAGGGGACTGAAGAGGAATTCGGGAAGTGCTCTAGCGCGGCCCGGAATGATGCTTTGACTGGGGGGTTGTTCTGCCCCTCGACCCTCACCCCCAACCCCTCTCCCGGGGGGAGAGGGGAGCCGGAACAAGGCATCATTCTTGACCGCTTGAAGAATAATTCTGCCCCCGTTGGGAAACTACATACCGGCCTTGGCCTGCGCCCGATCTCGGGCGATTTCGGACTTCGACTTCTTATCGGGCTGATATTCCCAGAACGGTTTGCGGTCGAACTCAAACTCTCTCTGATTCGGATCGAATTCGTCACCCCGGCTGGTGAATCGCTGGACCATGACCTTGCGCCAGGCCCGCTGCTCGTCCCCTTCGCCGCGGATTTCGTAGACGTTCGAGAAGCCTTGGAGGATCACCTTGAAGAAGTCGGTCTTGGCGTCGACCCCGGTCCAGGTCGCGACGCCGTAGATCCACGGCTGTTCCGGGGCATCGGCGGCGATCGGATCGGGAACGGGACGGGTGACGGAGACTGAATCGAGAAACCTCGTATCGGGCCGCGCGGGTCGTTCGATCTTGTTGATCGCGGGAATGGCCACTGGCAGGGGCCGGTCGACATGAATCTCGAGCGGGATTTCGGTCTTCGGATCCTCATACGTCACCAGGGTAAGCTGGGGAATAAACATGTTCGGCCCCGGTGAGGGGTCGAGTTCGTTCACGGGAGTGATGTCGACCAGGGTCTCGTTCTTGATGATCGGACGGGGAATGGTCCGGTAGGCGAGGTACAGCACCTGCTGCGGGACCATCTCTTGTTTTTCGTTCGGAAGATCGAGCGTGATCATCCGCATCGGCTTCATCTGGACTTCCATCTCCCAGACCGCCAACTGCCGGGCGACCTCGGTCCCGGTGGTGTACGGTTTGATCGTCACCTCAAAACCTCGTGTCAGCGTGGCCTCTTCCTGGGCCCACAACGACGAGGCCAGACCCGGTCCGACAGCTGCCCCGAAGAGCAAACTCAGAAACGCGCGACGATGGGAGTGCGACATCAGCTCAGCCTCCGGCGATTCGATGTTCCGCGTGACGGGCGGTCCCGAATCCGTGTTCTCGATTGACTGTACGCCGCCGAGTGAGAGGGGTCAAACCCCATCCAGCGAGCGCACTGTCCCCGACGATGGGTGTCGGTCGCGAGGAAATGGTCTCTGAAGTCGATTCTCGGTGGGCGGAGATGATTCGACCGGGTCCGGTTGAACGGGAGTCTTGTGCGGGCCGGAAGGTCGCCCTGGCCGACGCTGACGACAATCAAAGCGGAGTCAGACGGCTTGTGTTAATCCGGACGATTGTCTCGAAACTGGTATTGACGGCGGAATCCCGGAGACTAGCATTGACACTGGTTGGTAAGTGATTGCCACTCGCCAAAGTGTTCTCAATCGATCGCGGGAGGCACTGTCATGTCGAATGCCTTAACCTCTGTGTGGAACGCTCTCCTCTCCTCTCCTCTCCTCGACGCAGGCGGCGGCGCAAGATAGAGACCATCCCAGCTCTCGAATCCCGCCAGTTGTTGAGTGGTTACACGAATCAAGACGTTTATGACATTTACGGGAACACTGGAAACACCTTCAATGTTTCCATTAACGATTCGAACATGTTCAACTACCGAATCTTGAGCCAAGGCCAGTACGCGACGATGTCAGTGAGTCCTGATGGGTCGGTGATCATTGATGCTGGTGAGATTCCCGATGGCTTTACGGATACGCTCTGGTACGAGGCGGAATGGTCCGAGTGGGTGGGAAACATCGAGGACGACACCTACCACGAAATCGTTCACGTCCTGGCTGAAAAGGTCAAAGTCAAGGAAGTCCCGATCACAGCCTGGTCGATCGATCACATCGGCGATGAAAATGGTGATGTCGTTGAGGCCACTGAGTTCACGGTCACTGGCACAGGCGTGCCATTTGCATGGGCGACTCTGTTGTTCGAGAAGGTCTTGGACAATAATGAATTTCCCGACATCTCGTGGGTCGAAATTCAAGTCGACGGATTTGGCCTCTGGGAATACACATTCACCGCCCCCGACATTGATCCCAATAACCAGACTCCTGGCCAACACAGTCTCAATGTGCGTGTCAGGCTGCAGTACGGCCCTCGATTGAAGGACAAGAGGATCGAAACCTTTCGAATCATCGACAACCCTCCGCCGTCGAACAATAATTGAAAACTGTAACTCCCATCTCGTCGCTTCGGGCAGTCAGGAGTCGTGGCTTCACGGTTCCTGAACTGCTGGTGGCAATCGTGGTCGTGACTTTGCTGACGACAACTCTCACCATGTGGTTGTCGAATCAGAGAGACGCTGCGCGTCGTCAGAATTGCCAAGCTAACGTCAAAGCGATGGGATTGGCGGTTCACGATTACCGAGTGGCCCGCGGGCGGTTTCCTCAATACCCAAACAACAACCTCGTCGCTTATTTGGCGACGGAAGATCCCAATCTCAAGGGCCGACTTCCGCGATTAGGCTCCCTGAGATGTCCTTCCGATGATCTGGCTTTCGTAAAGTCGTATACGTTTAGTTACGCATGGAACTCGGGATCAGGTTTTGCCGGAGGTGGAAAAGGATTTCTGCCAGCCGATCTTGGGCAACCCTTCACGCTGTCGGATTTTCCCGATGGAATCAGTCACACAGCAGCGGCCTCGGAGACACTGGTTTTTGATATCGACTCTCCTGAGACTCGCCGAAAACTTTGGGTGGTTTCTCACAAATATCCCCGAAATGACGAACAGTGTTATCGAATCGAAGATCGACCTCATTTTCAGCACAATTGTCACCATGTCTTGATGGATGACGATCATATGTCATATAGCAATCGCGGCACTGATTGTTGCAATGATATTCGGTACTGCCATCTGATGGCTCCGAATCAGCCCTCTTGCGAAATCTCGCCCGGTGGTGGTGAATTCTTTGCAGCGAACTCCTCGCACGCGGGTGGTGTTTACTTACTGCTCGTCGATGGCAGCGTGCGTTTCATCTCGAATGAGATTGATACCAATATCTGGACCGCCCTCGCAACTCGCGATGGCCAGGAAGTCGTCGACTGGTAGGCACTGGTCTGCACGACCAGGATACGTTCTCTGTGTACGAACTCCTTCAAACCATTGAAAACAGCATCTCCCATCTCGTCGAGTCCCACAGTCAGGAGTCGTGGCTTCACGGTTCCTGAGTTGCTTGTCGCGGTGGTGATCGTGTTGTTGCTGACAGCAGTCATGATTCCCCGACTGCCCCATAGCCGGGAACTGGCACGTCAGAAAACATGTCGATCCCACATGAAAGAGATTGGTGCCACAATCGAAAGGTATCGAGAGAAGCACGAATGCTTTCCTGATCATTTTTCGACGATTCGAAAGCTCACCCCATTCGCAAGTACACAAATAATACTAGGAATGGAAAGTGATTACAGGAGCAGCGATATCTTTCGCTGCCCTTCCGACCAATTGGCTTTCGAAGCCAATTTCGCAATGAGTTATTGCTGGAATACCGGTCCAGGATTAGAGAACACCGATTGGAATGGGTTTTTTTCGTTCATGGGTCATTCACTATCTCCTGATGACTTTGTTGATGGATGCAGCAACACAGCCGCTGTATCAGAGACTCGTATCTTTGACGTAGATTCCCCGAATCCCAAGCGACAACTTTGGAGAGTCGGCCGATTCTACCCCAAACTCAATGAGATGCATCTTCGGGCCGAGGACCGACAAAATCTCATCAGAGATTGCATCTGTGTGCCACAAGTCGAAGGTCCATCCGCTTATAGTAAACGAGGAACGGAGCATGATCTCACGGAAACATACTCGCATCTGTTAACACCCAATCTCCCTTCCTGTGAGAGTACGAACGCCGACGAGTCAGTCAAATTTGAGATATTGACAGCGAACTCTGAACACCCCAATGGAGTGCATCTGTTGTTGGCTGACGGTCATGTCCAGTTCATTTCAGACGAATATCTGGACCGCGCTGGCGACGCGCAACGGCCGTGAAGTTGTCGACTGGTAAGGTGGTCGTGTGGCAGAATCGCTGGGGCACCGGTGACACATTGCCACCACTGTTGGCAATGAAGTCACTTCATCTTGTAACACTGCAACTGGTCCATATCCCGCAGGTACAAACACCCGTCGGCAATGACGGGATGCGGCCAGGCGGGTTTGTTGCTACGCGACGGCTCGAACCGGCCCGTTTCTTCGTAGGCTGCGGGTGTCGCCTTAAACATCGCCACGGGACCATTTTCGCTGCGAAGGATGATCTGTCCATCGGCATAGACGACGGCCCCCTTGCCGACGGAGCGGTCCTGCCACTTCACATTCCCGGTCTTCAGCTCGATGCACTTCAGGATCGCCTCGTCCGCTCCATAGAGATGCCCATCCAGAAGGACCATCCCACCGTGGTGATTCTTCATGTCTTTCGTGTGGTAGACCTCCTCCACGGTGATCTTGTTGCGAGATCCGGACATCTTGATCAACGTCCCGCCCGTGCCGTAGCCGGAGGCTGCGAAGACTGAGTCGCCGTCGAACACGGGTGAAGAGCAGTTGGCGGTGCCGTTGGCGGGCGACTTATTTCCCCACAGCAGGTTGCCGGTTTTGGCATCGACGGCGATCAGGCCGGTATGCACAAAGTTCACATAGATCCGTGTGCCGCCGAATTCAATCGGGAGGATGGACGAGTAGCCGGTCGGCGGGTTGCCTTGGACGGTCGTCTTCCAGTTCAGCTTGCCGCTCGATTTATCCATCGAGACCATCGCCGCACCGGGTCCACCCGGAGTACAGACTAGGTTCGGCCCGTCGATCAGCACTGATTCGCTGATCCCCCAGGTGATATTGTTGGCGTTGTACTCCTTGAGAATATTCCCACTCCAAACCTGTTTCCCGCTGGCCAGTTCCAGGCACGCCAAGTCCCCATTCGCCCCGAGGACATAGACTCTGTCTCCATCAATCGTCGGTGTGGCCCGCGGCCCGTTTCCTTGCCCTTCGCGGTAGGCACTGCCCGTCGCTGTGGCCCACACTTCCTTGCCGGTCTCCGCGTTCAGGCAGATCGTCATCTCTTCGTTCCCGCGATTCCCCATCGTCAGAATCTTGCCGTCCGCCAAGGCGACCGACGAGTACCCCTCGCCGATTCCGCTGGCGGTCCACTTCAACTCCGGTCCGCCCGAGGGCCACGCCTTCAGCAGTCCCGTCTCCAGCGAAATGTTGTCGCGATTCGGTCCGCCATATTGATGCCAGCCCGTGTTAGCCGAAACCGCCCCCTTGGCCGCCGCCGCCCGGGGAGAACTCCCGGCGACCGACTTGACCGTGAGACGCATGACCTTCCCACCCGTGCCGGTAGTCACCGCGATTTTCTGACCTTCGGCGATGTCGGCGAGCTTCGCTTTTTTTCCATCGAGGGTGATGATGGTCTTGGCATCCAGCGAAAATTCCTGGCCCGGTTTGGCGGTCGAATCGACGGTGATCGTCTCACCGTCAACCCCCGCCACGGTGCCATTCACCACCGCAGCCTGTGCCAGCGAGCCCTGTGCCAGCGAGCCACAGATCAGTCCGATCAACAACGCCCACACTGTCCAATTTCGCGGCATGAGTGGCTCTCCCCGATCCGATGGAATTTCCGATGGTCTCGGTGAATGTTCCCGAGCGAGGCAAGAAGTGTCAACATCAGCGAAAGCGCGGTGTACAACCGGGTTCCACAGACAACGGACGCACCCCGTTGAGCCAGATCCCCCGGGTGGGACACGATGCAAATATCCTCACCCAAACGACATTGGCCCCGACTGACAGAATCTCTTTGTCCCATCAGGGACACCCGAAAATAGCCCACCGATTCATCGGTGGGTCCACGAGTTCTCGCGGCCAGCAGCCCCGTCAGGGGCGACAGAAACTCGCACCGTGACCCCCCTCGCTAGTCCGCCACCGCGGAAGTCCCGCATCACCAGAGCCAGAGTCCGAGTCGCACCACGCACCTCGTCCCATGAATGCTCCGTTCTTCCGCCCCGAAGGGGCACCAACAAACCAGTATCGATTCCGACATGTGCGGCAAGCCCTGAAAGGGCGGCACAAAGGGAGGCCCAGCCTTGTTTCGCCCTTTCAGGGCTGAGGGCGTGGGGGACTCCGCGACCTGGGGCGGCGCTCCCGCTGGTCGCTCTGCCCCAGGCTGATTTGTGGCTGCCCCGTTGGGGCGGAGGAGGGAGGCTTTGGTGACGATCGCGTCGGGTGATGCTTCAATTCCGCTGTGGAGGACTTGGCTTCGTCGCACTGATCTCCGCAAGCATCTGCCGTCCCTGACGGGACTTATCGGTTCGTCCCGGACGCACTCCCACCGTTGAAACGGTGGGCTATTGTCGGAAGTCCCTGGCGGGACAAAGAGCGGGTGTTTCCGTGCAAAACGACCACCTTGGACCCCTGGGCGCTGGGACGAGACCCCATCGGGGTCAACCCACCGACGTTTGGGATGTACACACACCAACCGGGGGATCTCTCAGACCAGCAGCCTCCCGATCCCTGCGGTGAGCACATCCTCGACCGCCGGATCGGACCAGGCGACGGAGACCTCGTAACCGCCCTGGGGATAGGCGGCCCGCGTCGGGAGATACCACGGCCCCCCGTCTCCATACGCCGCACAGGCCACGAACCGGTCGGGAGCTTTCGCCTGGGCCATGAGTTGGTATTCCACAAAACACTCGGCGGGAAGATTCAAGATCGACGCCCGATTCAAGTGTAAGCCACTGAGCACAATCGGCGGTCCGCCCTGCGCACACCGCTGAAGCCAAGCCAGCGTGTAGGCTGGACGATTGCGATTGACGACTGGCTGCTGCGAATCGGCAATCTGCTGGGCGATCTGCTCGGCGTTAAAACTCGTCAGAGGCTGAGGCAGAATGTCACATGTCGACCAGGCCACCCGCTTGAGTGGTTCCGGCTTTAACTGTTCCAAGTTTCCTTCGATCGCCGTCCGAATTCGATCGCGAAGAATCGGTCGCATGGCGGGCGACCCGTCGTTGTACTTCCCAGCTCCGATGTTTCCGCCGCACCCATCGAAGTACATGTGAGTGCAACTCGGATCGGCCTGCTGCACCGCATTGCGAGCCAGTCCACAAAAGTCGGGCGTGACCCGCCCGTCGCCGTAGTAACTCATCGGGTGGCATGCGTAATAGTGGCAGGCTGCGATCCGTTCCGCTCCGTCATAAAAGGCCACCGTTCGCAGGTACGGATCGATCAACCCTTCCGGTTCAGCTCGCAAGGCGGGATCCTGGCAACTGCTACTGCGCGAGGCCCGGACCTTGCCATCCGGCCCCAGGATCCGGCGGTTCGCAGCCACCTCTTTCACTTCCGTCTGGGCCACCGCCACATGTGTCAACGGGCGGGACTTTGACAAGGCTGTGGTGATGGCTTGCTTCGCGGAAGCGAGACAGCGGTCAAAGAACGCCACGTCGACGATGGCGGGCAACTCTGGATACTGAGCCACAATCTTTTGGGCATCGAGGCACGCAAACGGAGCATTGTGCGGATGGACACATTGCACAGCCACCCGGTCGGGCGTCGTGCCAGCCGCCTCGGCCAAGGCAGTGCGGAAGGCCACGTGCGCCGAGTTCAAGATCCCCGTCCAGTCGACCGCGCACAGCACGATCGGCTGTCCCGCACCCAGGATGACGAGGCCGATTGCATCCAGCGGATCATCGACCGCCACCACCGGTGTGATCCACCCGCCGCAGAGCGCGTGCCCCATCGGCGGGGTCACATCGAACCGAAACGTTGCCAGACGCAACTTGTCGACCGACTCTTCCGCAAAGGCCGATTGGCCCAATCGGACGGAAGCCAGCAGAGATGCCGTGGTGGCAAGAAACTCTCGGCGGTGAACAGCGGACATGGCGTTACCCCACGGTCATCGGCCCGGTGACCCGCTCGGATTCATTCACAACCAGGCCGATCGAGGAACCCCGCGACATCAGGAGTTGTTATTCTTCGTCGCCCGGAGTTGGCCGCGACCGTAGGCTTCGGCCATCGCCTTGGGAATCTCGGCCTCAGCCAGGACAACTTTGGCCTGGTTTTCCTGAGTCAGAGCCCGCATCTCTTGCTCCTGGGCCACGGCTTCGGCGCGGCGTTGTTCGGCCCGGGCGCGGGCCACGCGGAGATCGGCTTCGGCTTGGTCGGCTTGGAGCCGGGCACCGATGTTGTCGCCGACATCAATGTCGGCGATGTCGATCGACACGATCTCATAGGCGGTCTGGGAGTCGAGACTCTTCCGAAGTACGTTCTGTGCGATCAGTGTGGGGTTCGCCAAGACATCTTTGTGCGATTCACAGGAGCCAATCGCGGAGACGATCCCTTCGCCAACGCGAGCGATGATCGTGTCTTCGGTCGCCCCCCCAATGAGCTGGCTCAGGTTCGTTCGCACGGTCACGCGGGCTCGGGCCTTGAGCTGAATCCCGTCCTTGGCAACGCCGTCCAGGGTGTACCGTCCACGACGGGGGTCGGGGCAGTCAATCACCTTCGGGTCGACGCTCGTCCGAACGGCGTCGAGCACATCGCGCCCGGCCAGATCGATCGCCGAAGCGGTATCCCAATCAAGGCCCAGCCGTGCCCGGTGAGCTGCGATCAGGGCCCGAACGACCTTGGTCACATTCCCGCCCGCGAGGTAGTGGGCGCCGAGAGCCTGGGTCGTGATCGTCGTCGCCAGACCGGCCTGGACTGCGCTGATCTTGGCCTCCACGATGGTGTGCGGGTTGACCTTCCGCAGCGACATCAGAACGAGCGAAATGGGGCTAATCCCCGCCCGCGTGGTGTACGATCGCAACCAGAGGTTGAAGTAGCGAATGAACAAGAAAAACATCACCAGACCGACAATGACCATAAAGGCCACCGCGATCCACACAAACAGCATCAGCAAATCTTTGGTTTCCACAGCCAGCAAGTCGTTCATCAGCAAAGTCTTCGTCACGGGCATCTCCCCGAGGTGCATGCATCCGGCCATCTCGCGACACACCCCCGACGCAGTCGCCGGGGAGCGAACTCGATTCTAAGCAGACGGCCAACCGCTGGCGAGCGTCAGGCATGCTCCGCTCTCGGATGGCGAACAAAAAGGGGACCATGCCCGGACCATGCCCGTTGTTCGCGTCGAATGACATTCGGGACTTCCCCACGATTGGTGGGCGCGGGAAAGGGAGAGTATCCTGTCCCGTGAGGAGACCTGAGCATGTCAGCGAAGTTCAAGAAGTCAGTTTCCCGATCGAAGTCCGTGTCATCCGAGAAGTCGGTCTCGGGGCGTCGGGTGTACACGTCGCAGTTTAAGCGGGAGGCTGTGGAGCTGGTCGAGCGTGAGGGGTTGTCGGTCGCGGAGGCGGCTCGGCGGTGGATCAGACGTTGTTGCGATCTTGGAGGGTGAAGTTTCAGGAGCAGGGGGACGGGGCCTTTCCCGGTGCGGGTCAGCGGACGGCGATCGAGGAGGAGGTTCGTCATCTGCGTGAGGAGAATGCGCGGCTGAAGATGGAGCGTGACATCTTAAAAAAAGCGACGGCCTTCTTCGCGAGGTTTGTTGAGAGATCTCTTGGGTTCATCCAACGGTTTGTGCTAAACCAGATATACTGAGGCGTGTGGCAATCCATTTCTGGTCCCGCAGAGAGCCGCATGTTCCGGATGGAGGACATCAGGAAGCACCATGGCACGCATTCTCGTCACCGGCGCCGCCGGCTTCATCGGTTCGCACCTGGCGCATCGCCTGCTTGATCGCGGCGATGAGGTCGTTGGCATCGATAACCTCAACGACTACTACTCGGTCCAGCTCAAGCGGGACCGGCTGGCTCGGATTACGCCCAAGCATGGGTTCACCTTCGAGCAACTCGACATCGCCGATGAACCGGGGATGAAAGCCCTCTTCGCGAAGCACAAGTTTCATAAGGTCATCAATCTGGCGGCACAAGCGGGGGTCCGCTACTCACTTCAGAATCCCCAAGCCTATGTCAGTGCGAATCTCGTCGGGTTCGTGAATGTTCTCGAAGGGTGTCGCCACTACGATGTCGAGCACCTGACGTATGCCTCGTCGAGTTCGGTCTATGGGGCCAACACCACGATGCCGTTTTCGGTTCATGACAATGTCGACCACCCGCTGAGTCTGTACGCCGCCTCGAAGAAGGCCAACGAGCTGATGGCGCATACGTATAGCCATCTGTTCCAATTACCGACGACGGGGCTGCGGTTCTTTACGGTCTATGGACCGTGGGGGCGGCCCGATATGGCCCTGTTTCTGTTTACGAAGGCGATCCTCGAAGGCCGCCCGATTGATGTCTTCAACCACGGCCAGATGCGGCGGGACTTTACGTACGTCGATGACATCGTCGAGGGCGTGATTCGCACGAGCGACCACACCGCCCAGCCGAATCCCGCCTGGACCGGAGCCACGCCCGACCCCGGCACGGGAGCGGGACCGTACCGCGTTTATAACATCGGAAACAACACGCCGGTGGAGTTGATGTATCTCATCGAAACACTGGAGAAGTGCCTCGGCAAAACGGCCATCAAAAAAATGCTCCCGATGCAACCGGGAGATGTCCCCGCGACCTATGCCAACGTGGATGACCTAGTCCGCGATGTCGGGTTCAAACCCGCGACGCCGATCGAGGTCGGCATCGAGCGGTTCGTGAAGTGGTATCGCGACTATCACCAGGTGTGATTGTCGCTGATCGCTCCGCGATCCGGTGTGGTTTACGCTTTTGATAGAGGGGCTCTCGACACCTGCCGGATTTCATAGACCTTGCGGGACAGCAGGAGGATTCCAACTGCACCTCCGACCAGGTAGGCCGGTTGGGAGCGGTGTCCCTGATTGATGATGAAGGCCACCATTCCGGCAATCGAAGTCATGATCGGTATCACCAGCCAACCCAGCATGCCGGGGAGCAGTTGTTTGCTGCCCAGGGCACTCCCGCGTCGCAACTCGTTGAACGCCACCGCCAAGACCACCATGAGTCCCACGATAAAACCGGTCCATTCTGTCGATCCGGTGTCGACCAATTTGGCCACGCCATCAATCACGACACGCAAAAAGATCACCCCCAGAATCACACCGGGGATCAGTCCCACTCCGCCTTGCAGGCTGCACCCGCCCACGACCGTGGCTGCAATACCATTGAGTTCATACCCCACTGCGGTGCTCGAAGGTGTACACCCGCTGTTGAAGGCCAGGTAGAGCACACCGGCGACCGAGGAGGTCAACGCGGACAAGGAGTAAGCGAACCATTTGAGCCGGTCTGTGTTGATCCCGCTCAGCCGAGCCGCCTGCTCATTGCCGCCCATGGCATACAGGTGCCTCCCCAACACGGTCTTGTTCATCAAAATCCAGAAGAGAACACATAACAACGCGAACACGACCGGAGCGACCCACCATTCGCGGAGTGTCTCAAACAGGGGGGCCGAGACGTTGAGTGACATGCTGCCGTTTCCCGCTTCATCCATCCGAGACGTGACAGCTTGGTTCATCAATTGAGTCAGGCTGCGCAGGCCCACCAGCGTGGCCAGAGTGGCCACAAACGGGGGGAGTTTGATGGACGTGATGAGCCACGCATGCCATGTGCCCGCCAGTGTTCCGATGGCGAGTGCGACCGCGATCCCCAGCCCCACGCCCCCATGGGAAATCGCATCGAGTAGGGCATTGCCCCCTTCGTCTCGGGGAGCGACCGCCTGGGTCGTCAGGGCGCACACCGAGCCCGTGAATGCGATCAATGTTCCCGCCGAAAGGTCGATTCCCCCCGAGATGATGACAACCGCCACCCCCAGCGAAAATATCCCCAGCAGGGCCACCTGCTGAAGGTTTTCGGTCATGGTGTAATAGGTGTTCAACCGGTACGAATCGTCGAATTTCATGGTGATGCCCAGCACCACAATGATTGCCAACACCAACCCGAATTCGTTCTGATAACGACTCCAGATCGATTGTTGCGACGCGGAAGAACCTGACATCGGGTGCGGTCCCAGAGAATACATCATGGCTCGGGCGGATCGCCCGGAAAGGTCACGGGCACGGACTTTCGCCAGATTGCCCGTGTCCGGAGGTCAGCGGGCCATCAAGAGTTCTTCAACTTGCGTTCGTTCAGCCAGGTTCGAAAATCTTGGATGAAGAAGAACTTCGTTTTGGCGTCGAACATCTCCGGTTTCAGAGGCGACTGGGAATTGGGGACCACCACCCGCAGTTCGGTGGTGTAGACATCGCCCCCCTCGCCGCCAAAAGTTCCCGCCGCCGGGTCGTAGGACGGATAGATCCCCTTGAGCGTGTCGCCGTCCTTTTGGACCAGGGCTTTCATGATCTTCGTGCCGTCATACCCCATTTGATAGGGGTTCTGCACGATCATGGCATCAATCAGCCCTTTGTCCATATCGGCGAGAGCGTCCGATGCGGCATCGAACACCAAGACCTTGGTCTTGTCGCGAATGTTGCGGTCCTTCACGACCTGCACGATCTGGTGGGCGTTGTAGGCCCAAATTCCGACGAGGCAGTTCACGTCCGGATGGTTGTCCAGGACCGTCTTGACGTTCTGCTGGGCGCGGGAGCGATCGGCATCATCTCCCAGGGAATCCTTCGAGACGAACCCGTCGCCTGCCCCTTTGCCAAAGCCCCCAATGCGCTCAATGGCATTCTGCACGTCAGTCTTACCGACAAAGGTCGCGTAGTTTCCAGTGGGCATGAGTCCCTTGGCACATTTCCCCAGTTCGCCTCCCGCGACCAGGTTGTTCGTCCCCAAGTAACAAGACCGCGAGGTACGCAGCTCTTGCGACATGTCCGAATCGAGACAGATCACCGGAATCCCCTTGTCGCGCAGGGCCTGCATCGATTCCGCAATCGACTTGTTGAACGCATTCACCGGCGAGATCGCCACAGCCGCCACATCGGACTGACTGGCATACTGTTTCAGCATGCTGATCTGCTTGTTCTCCGTGAAGTCGGGCTTGTCGATCACGACCTTGAATCCGGCCTCCGCCAGTTTCAGATCGGTCTCCGCCTGTTGCATGCCACGAAAACAGGTATCCCAAAATGGATCATCGCCGTTTGTCAGCAGGATGATCCGCTTGACTTGCCCTGTACTTGAAGCACCTCCGCCAGCCGTCGCAGCGGGAGCGGGTGTCCCGCCACTGGTTCCAGCGGGGGCTGGTGTTCCCGCGTCTTTCGAACATCCGACCCAGGCCCCACACATCGCCAAGGAGGTTAAGAGTAGTCCCCGCAACATCGTGCGGCGGTTCAGAGCCAGTCGCTTCATCGGTACCTCGGAGGGCGATTGCCCGGATTCCAGATCGACAAAAGGGTCCATTCAGAGACTCGCCCTCGAAGTAGCAAGCTCTGACCTCAGCCAGAGATGGTATCGTGAAGAAGCCATCAATGCAGGCGAATCAGAATATGTTGCAGTCGTTTAGAAATCAAATCGAGAATGGCCGAGGACAAGGGACTCCGCCATCCGTTGCCGTTGGGACCCTTTCGGTACGCTCCCAAGCCTTCAGCGATCGCCCCTCTCCTCCCCCGCTCGCTGTCCCATGGCTATCGCTGGCTATCGCCTTCCCGCGAGCGGCCACCAGACCCACAGAACGTATGCCACCGGCCCTGCGAAGAGGACGCTGTCAACCAAATCGAGCAGCCCGCCGAATCCCGGGAAGAGGACCGCTGAGTCTTTCTTTCCCGCGTCGCGTTTGAGCAGCGACTCGCACAGGTCGCCGACCATCCCCGCCAGTCCGACGATCGCTCCATACGCGCACGCGTACCCGTGTGGGCTACCGATCCAGTCGGCGTTGAACAGGGAAGGGACGAATCGCAACCAGGCCCATGTGGCCACGGTTGCTGTCGCGATTCCGCCCACAGCCCCGGCCCAAGTCTTGCCGGGACTCAGCAGTGGGGCCATCTTGGTTTTCCCGAAGAGGCGGCCCAATGTGTAGGCCCCGATGTCGCAAGTCTTCGCCGCGATCAGCACCGACCCGAGCACAAAGTACCCCGCCTCAGCCCCCGCCACCCATCGCAACTGGGCTGTCACGCCCAGCAGGACGCCGCAGTACCCCATCGTGAGAGCCGCAAACCCGAGCGACTCCGCAGTCTGTCCCGGGGCGCGATAGGCTGCCGCCTCGCGCAGAAAGAAGCACAGAAGCCACAGCGCAAAGCAGATCGCCATCGGGCCCAAGCTCGCCAAGGGAGCGACGGCGATCACCGGCTCCGGCCAGAACCACGCGGGAATCCACGCTGCGACGGCGATCATCACGCTGGCCAGCATCAACCAGGGGCGACGGATGGCGAACTTCCGCCCGGCATAAAGATCCCCCATCTCCCAGGCACTGCGGGCCGCGATGAGAGTCACAAAAGCTGCCAGGAGCGGTGCCGCGAGCCCCGCCTGATGGTC
>JAYSVZ010000483.1:0-4506 GCA_043718305.1 Planctomycetota bacterium
TGCAGGCCCCAATCGATCGCATAATCGAGAACCCGACCGTGATAGAGCGTCCCATCCTTGGTCGCCGCTCCCGAGATGGCGAACCCGCTGCAGTGGAACAACTCCGGAATGAAGTTCGCCATCTTCGCCTCTTCGGGGTCGAGACCCGAACCCGCTGCGAGACCGGCGATTTCCTCCAGGTATTTGGGAGGGATGAACTTGGTCTGAATGGCGATGATCGTCTTGATGGCATCGCGGGGTTTGAGCGAGATCGGGCCGAACTTCACGAGTTCCTGGCCCCCCTCGATATTCAGGATGCGGTGCATGTTGCTGGTGACCTGCTCCTTGAGCAGCGCCCCATGCTGGTAGCCCATTTCATAGGGGGTTCCTTTGAGATGCAATACCGGATAGCCGTTGATCTCTTCGAGCCACCCCGCTCCACAGCGGGCGATCGTCTTCCCTTCGGTGCCGGAGATGATCCGGTCCTTGGCCGAAGCAATCGCGGGCCGTTCTTCTGCACGCAGCACGGGAACGATGACCAGACAGAGCAGACACGCCAGAATCCAACGCATGTGAAGCACTCCGAAATGGATGGCGAACCGCCGCGCGGACGCGGCACAGCCCGTCTCAGAGTATCAGAGTTCGCGAAGGTTCGGAACTCTTTTCCCTGAATTCTACTCGCGGCACTCGACTCTCCCCAACTCCGCGCCAACCGGAGTTGGGGGACGAGATGGAAATCGACAGACCCTCCACTTCGACTGCGAAGGGAAACTGTTCTCCCCTTACTTTTGCGATTTGACCTATGATTGGCCTCATTGTCGCTGATCGCTCCGCGATCACGCGTCGGTTCGCGGAGCGGACCGTGACACTGGCCAGGAGGCGAACCCGATGCCCATTTCCCCAACCGCTTGCTGGGCTTTGCTCGGTTGCTTTCTCCTCGGAACCGCATCGACTTTTGCGGACACAACACTCCCGGCCAAACAAGAGATTCGTCGGTCCGTGGCCATCGTGGCAAATCCACTGGAAGACGACGCGTCGCTTTACGCACTCTCGTTCGTCGGATCGAGATTCGGCTGCGCGGTGGGGGATCGTGGGGTTTGCTGGATCACGCGCGATGGCGGGAAGAGTTGGGCTTTCGCGCGGACGCCAGTGAAGTGTGCCTTGCGCGATGTTCGCTTTCTGACGGATCGCATCGGCTGGGCCGTGGGCGCGGAGGTGGCTCCCTACACCCGCTTTGCAAGCGGAGTGGTCTTGCACACGACCGATGGCGGGATCACTTGGGTGATTCAATCGCAGGGGCGGCTCCCTCCGCTTTATCAGGTCCGGTTCTTCGATGATCAACTCGGCCTGGTGATCGGCGAGGCCACGACAGCCTGCCCCGCGGGGATGCTCGCGACGACCGACGGCGGGACGACATGGAATTCCGTGAACGGTCCCCGAGCGACCGGTTGGCGGACTGCCGCGTTGACCCCGGCTGGCACCGGGATCGTGGCGGGGCCGCGCGGGGGCCTGGGAATCATCACGCGCGATCAGTTGGTCCGGACGGTAAATCAGTTTCGCGGGCTGCGTGGATTCAATGCCGTGGCGCTCTCTTCCGATGGCAGCGGGTGGCTCGTGGGCGATGGGGGCTGGGCCTTGCGAACGACGAACGGCGGGGGGAGCTGGAGCCTGCCCGCAGCGGCGCTCCCCGTTCGACTCCGCGACTGCATGGAGTTCCAGGCCGTCGCCCAGGTCGGTGAACAGGTCTGGATCGGCGGAGCCCCCGGCAGCGTGATCTGGCACTCCCCCGACGCCGGAAAGCACTGGGAGTCGCAGCCCACCGGCGAGACGACCCCGTGGCGGTCGATCGCCTTTCAAAGTGAAAAACAGGGCGTGGCGATCGGTGACCTCGGGAAGATTCTGCGCACCGAAGATGGCGGCCAGACCTGGCAACCGGTGCGGGGCGGTGGGCGACATCTGGCGTTCCTCTCCGTGCAGGCCCGTCCGGATCAAGTCTCGTTCTCGACGATTGCCAAATACTCGGCGGAGTGGGGCTACCGATCGGGAACGGTCGTGATGACGCGACGCGATCTGGGAACCGCAGCCGATGAACACCGCGCCATGCCGCTCCAACTCGAAGAGGCCATCTCATCGGTCGGCGGCAACATCTCGACGGTCGACTGGCGGCTCCCGCTGACGGTGCCGGGACTCGATCGGGATCGGGACAAGCTGCTCGATGAATGGTCACTGCTCACCGACGATCAGTTGCCCGAGGTGGTGCTAACCGACCTGATCGCACAGATCCGAACGTGGCAACCCGAGGTCATTCTGCTCAGCGAGCCAGCTCCCGAAGATGCTGCCGGAAGAATCACCTGGGATGCCATGGTTAAGGCGATCGATCAGGCTGCCGATCCGGCCATCGGACGTGAATTGCACCAACTCATCGGTCTCGCCCCGTGGACCGTGAAGAAGGTCTTCACGCGAGCGATCCTCCCCAAACCCGGTCTGCTGTCTGTTCAACCGCGCGAGATGCTCGTGCGGGTCGGACTCCCGATCGATCAACTGGTCGAACCCGCCGCCGCGCGCGTGCTCGGATCGCCGACGCTGGCGCTCGCCGTTGAGACATTGCAACTGGTGCGGAGTGGCATCGAGGCCGACATCGCGAACCCCACCCTGTTCGGTGGCCTCGACCTGCCCACCAATGGCCCGACGCGGCGGGCCTTTCTGCCGACAAACCTGGAAGGTCTCGAACAGCGTCAACTCGCGATCAAATCCCGCGAAGGGTTCGTGAACTTCAGTCGCCAACTGATGGACGGCCCTGATCAAGGGAACCAACTCATCGCTCAACTCCGGAGTAAGGTCGCCTCCCTCCCCCCCGACGAAGGGGCGAAGCTCCTCTCCGATGTCGCTCGGGGATATCGCGAGCGGATGTTGTTCGACGGGGCGGAGCAGACCTATTCACTCCTGCTGGAACTCTACCCTGGACATCCGGCGGCCACCGAAAGTGCGGGATGGCTCTTGCGGTTCTGGACCAGTGCCGAGATGGGATGGCTGCGCATCAAGCCCCAGCTTTCGGAGAAGGGCGAGACGCGGCCCAATATGGCCGTGATGCAGGCCGATTTTCAGCAGGCCATGAATACGAACCAGAAACGTCCCGGTTCGCTCGCAGCTGCCGAGTTGCCCGCTGCGACATCGTCACCGACCGAGAAGACGAACACACCGGTCCGCGTGAAGCCGAAAGGCCTCGTTAATCTCGTGGCAGGGGAAGAGACCTCGACGGGAGCGGCGGATCTGCTCACGCTGCAAGGGGAACAGTGGCGGCAATCCGCCGATCGAATCACGGGCCTGGTCGACCGGATTGCACCGGGGTTCTTCCGGGAGCCCGAGATCCAACTGGCCGTCGCAGCGCTCATGCGGCGCAGCTCGCGACCCGCCGATGCGGATCGGGTGATCGATGAACTCCTGAAGCTCGATTCGAAGGATGCGTGGAGTCAACTGGCGCAGGGTGAACTCTGGCTCATCAAACCGCAGATTCGTTCGCCCCGACCAGTGGCGACCTGCCGCAGAACAAGCCTGCCGCCGAGGCTCGATGGCGAGTTGAGCGATGCCTGTTGGGAGGGGGCGGCTGAGCTATTCCTGACCGACCAATCGACCGAAGCGGAGACTGATTTCATGGGGGCGGCACCGGTCAAAAAGGGCGGGGTCCAGATCCTCAAGGCCCGCCCGATGATTCTGCTGCTGCACGATGACCGGTTTCTGTACATGGCCGGTACGATCCCCCGTCACGCCGGTCTTTCGAACGACCCGCCCAAGCAAGCCGGTCGCACGCACGATGCCGACCTCGGACTGCATGACCGGATCAGCTTCGCGCTCGACACCGACCGCGACTACAACACCTTCTATCGATTCGAAGTCGACCAGCGCGGGGCGACTCGCGAGGCGTGTTGGGATTTCTCCGGCTGGAACCCGAAGTGGTATGTCGCCTCAGCCGCTGACGATCAAGTCTGGCGATTTGAAGTGGCGATCCCCTGGGAAGAACTGGCTCCCGCCGCGCCAGCCCCAAACACCTTTTGGGCGATCGGGATCACTCGCACGATGCCGACGATTGGTATCCAGGGATGGAATCACCCCCTCACCGAAGAGCCAAGCCCCAAGACTTTCGGGCTGCTGCGGTTTGAGTAGAAGTGGACCAATCGCTCTATCGGATGCGAACTGGAATGGAGAGCCAGTGAAAACTGGTTCTCGATTGTGTTCGAGACATCCCTCCACTCCGCGATCAGTTCGGCCCACACGCCGTGTTGCAAAACACCGGGTTCCGCGCGGCACCGACCTCATCCGGCCGGCGGACGCTGGTCGTATGCGGGGCCTCGTGGGTCATCTCGGGGTCTTCGGTGACGATCTCTTTCAGGGCGTCGATGAACGAATCGAGGGTCTGCTTGGACTCGGTCTCCGTCGGCTCGATCATCATTGCCTCGGGCACCACCAGCGGGAAGTAGACCGTCGGGGCGTGGAACCCGTAGTCGAGCAGCCGCTTGGCGATGTCCATCG
>JAYSVZ010000484.1:0-4502 GCA_043718305.1 Planctomycetota bacterium
AGTTCGTACTCCCGTAGTTGTCGAACTCGATGTCGAAGGCACTGAAGTCGCGGATGTGATCGAGCCGCATATCGGCGATCATGGCCTCTTCGCTGCGGCCCTCCTGGCGGGCGCGGATCATGATCGCGGTCCCGTGCGTGTCGTCCGCGCAGAAGAGCCGACAGTTGTGCCCGCGCAGCTTCTGGAACCGGACCCAGATGTCGGTCTGGATATACTCCACCAAGTGGCCGATGTGAATCTGGCCATTGGCGTAGGGGAGAGCAGACGTGACGAGAATCTGACGCTGGGGCATGCGCGGGGAGTTCAGGTTGTGGGGCTGGTCGTTCGCAGGCAAGGACCAGACACCGGGTCATGGTCGAGAGTTCGCGACGACGCCCTCCCGACAAGGCGGAACTATAACGGGCCGAAGCGTTCGCTTCGACCACGACTGGGGGGGCGTCCTTGCAATACACTCTCGGGTGAGCCTCAGTTGTGGAGGCAAACGACTCCGGAATACCCCCTTGGCGAACACACACCTCAATCTGCCCCTCAAGCCGTCACGGCGCAGCTTCAGCCTTGCGTGGGTTTTGGGCATGCTGCTGATCCTCGGCTTTGAGGGGCCGCGCTGGTTCAGTCCCGAGGGACGCTTGGCGGCTTTGAGCGGATGGTTGTGTGGGGAGGAGGCCGACTGGTTACCGTTTCTCCCGATCTTTTTGGCAGGGATCGGTTTGCTCCGCCGCCCCGTTGGCCCCGCTGTCCGTGTCGAGCCAACCAAAGGGAAACCGACCGGCACCAGCGATCTCGGGCTCTCTCTTGCATTGGGCCTGTTCGGTGTGGCGGTCGTAGCGTGGACCGGCTGGGAGCAGAGAAATCTCCCGCCAGCGTACCACGATGAATACAGCTACCTGTTTCAATCAGAAACATTTCTCGACGGGCGAACGTCTTACCCGTGCTTTGAAACGATGCCGCAACTGTTTGACCAGATGCATGTTCTTAACGAGGGACAATTCGCCAGCCGGTACTTTCCCGGAGCGGGGGCTTGGTTCGCGCTCTTTATCCGGTGGCACCCGGTCTATGGGCAATGGCTCGCCCAGGGAATCGTGGTCGGCGGAATGTCGATTGTGGCCGGAGAACTTTCCGGACGGACAGCCCGCGTGGTGGCCGGTCTGGCTGCGGCCCTTTGCCCGGGGTTGTGTTTGTTTAGTCAGTTGCTGCTGGCCCATCATCCGACGCTGATTGGGCTGACGCTCTTTCTCGTTGAGTTTCTTTGCCTCAAACGGCATGTCGACGAGGGGACCGCCCGCACTCGGCGAGCGAAAATCGCCGCGATCCTGGCCGGGCTGGGGCTGAGTTACGCCATGCTTTGCCGTCCGATGACAGCCGCCGGAGTGGGGTTGCCGTTTGGCGCGTGGCTGCTCTGGTCCACCTTTTTCGCCACGCCGAAGCGTACCTCCGGCTCCCCTCTCCCAACGGGAGAGGGGCTGGGGGTGAGGGCCGAGTCTCAAACCGATGTCCGGAACCAATCCCGCTTTGGGTTAATCCCGCACCTCGTCCTGATCGGCCTGCCGCTGGTCGCGGGGATCGCTGTCCAACTCGTCTACAACCATTCGATCACCGGCCAATACTCCACTTCCCCATACCAGCTCTATACCGATCTCTACACCCCCCGGCATGTCTACGGCTTCAACAACGTGACGCGCGGTGAGCAACACCTGGGCCCCAAAGTCCTCGACAATTATGACCGCTGGGCGGAGAACCTGACACTGCCGCTGGCACTTAAAAAGATGGGTCTGCGAGTCGTGGCGAGCGGACGGTGGACGATGGGGTTGGTCCCGTTGGCCTTCGTCGTGGTGTGGTTGCTGTGCGGATGGAGACGCTGGCCGAGTGGGTTATGGCTGGTGCTCGCATCGATTGTGAGCCTGCATGTGGTTCATCTCCCCTATTGGTTCGAGGGGATCATGGGATGGCATTACGTCTTCGAATCCGCTCCGCTGTGGGCTGTGGTGCTGGGTGTGGTGACGGCGGACATCTTCCGGTCGGCCAGAGAGTCGAGGCAGTCCGCCCTCCGCTGGTGGTGGGTCGGTGTCCTCTCGATCTCCCTGGCCACCAGCTGGTTGACGGTGACTCCGCTGTGGCGAGGCCGAATGCCGGTGGGGCTGGCTGAACTCCGCTACCCACGGCAGAAGTACCAGCAGTTCCAGCAGCTTCTCGATTCCACGATGGAAGGCCCGGCGATCGTTTTCATTCGCTCCGACCCAGCGGATCGACATTTCGATCTGGTCACCAACGGATCACGTCTGGATGCAGAAATCTTACGAGCCCGAGCCCCTTCCAATCCCGCCGAGATGGAGCGCGCGATGGCCCTCTTTCCAAACCGGTCAAAGTGGATCTACAACGCCGCCAGCGGGGAACTGCGGCGCCTGACTCCGTAGGAGAATCACAGTGCAGTCCAATGTTGAACCGCTTCGTTTTTTAGGCTCGCCCACGTTCTGGCGAACGACGCGACGCGACCTTCGCCAGAAGGTGGGCGGATGTCAGCGGACGATCTGATTCAAAATCGACTGAAGACCAATTCGGAAAATGCTCTACTGTTGCGGATTTCGCTGTTCCATTCGCGGTTGGACCATATCAGCCTGCCAGTGATGCCGCAGGTCCACCACGAGGCTCATGAACTTGGGTAAGTCGATCGGCTTCGGGAGGAACCCCTCGACCTTCAGCGACCGGCAGGCTGCCTCGTCTTCTTGGCGGGCTTCCCCGGTCATGACCACCACCGGAAGGATTGCCAGCCGAGGAGTTTCACGAATCGTACGGAGCACTTCACACCCGGGCTGCGTCGGCAAGACCAGATCGAGGAGGATTAAGTCGGGCATCGGGGCTTTACTGAATCGCCCCGCCTGGGTCAGGAAGTCAATTGCTTCCTGCCCATCGCGAAGCCACGTCAAGCGATGCTCAAACCCGCATTGCTTAATCGCTCCCATCGCCATCCGCCCCGCCAGAAGGCTGTCCTCGACCAGCAGCAATTCCATCGGGCGACCGACTGTCGTGCGGTCCATCAGAGAGTCTCCCAGGGGACAGGCTCCCCGCCTGTCGGCTTGATCTCGCGGCATGGCCGAGGCACTTCATCACCCGCCTGCCACCCGGCGGTGAGGCGGGGGATCACCATCCCCCGCTCACGCTGCGGGGCTGCTACGGCAGGGCCACCGTCTTCAGGTCGCTCCGCCCAGCCGCGTTCTTGGCCAGCACGATGGCATGCGTGTCGTTGAGCCGGTCGAGTTGCTCGACCCCTTCCCAGGCAGCGACCGTTTCGTACTTTTGGCCTGCTGTCTCGGCGACTTTCGAATCGATTCCGGCTGCCTTGTCGAGGTCATCGGTACTGATCTTCATCACGCCCCGGGCACTGTTCGACAAGAGCAGAAAGTCCTTGCCGTCTTTCTTGTAGGCGATCATGTCGAGCGGTTGATTGCGGTTGCCGAGTTCGGCGACCGTGGTCCCGCGAACCTGCTCGCCAGCCCCGATCGCAGCCACTGGGAACTTGACGAGGGGCGTGCAGACGAATCCGGCGAGGACGTTCGCCTCCCCGTTAATCATGAACGGGATGAAGGTTCGGATCGGAGCGTAGTTCTCCAATTGTCCGTGGGCTCCGTGGTAGATCTCCAGGCCGGTGGCCGAGACCTTGTCATTGAACGGGAAGTCAAAGGCCCGCACGGTCGAGGGGGTATTCCCGGAGCTGATTCCCGAGAGGAGCACCCGGCCATCGACGAAGGCCAGGTCGGTCACGGAGTTCATGCGGTGATTGCGGGCTCGGCGGCCCTCGCCGACCACCTTGTCTTCAGGTGCGTTCGGCAGATCGAGTTTCGCGTGGGCCACCTTGTCGAGGGCCAGCTTTGTGATCTGGCCAGCCGCGTCGATCTTGGCGAGATGCGGTACGCCCTCCGCAGCCACCGCGACGAAGACCGAGCCGCTCAGCGGATTGACCGCCATATCGGTGATCTCGACTTTCGGTACGCCGAGTTCCTTGGCGATTTGGGCTGCGGCATCTTCGATGTTGAGGGTGACCTTGGCGGCATCCCCGGGCTTGTCCCCAGTTTGCATGGCGTAGACCCGAGCGGCCTTGGCATCGCCCACGAACAGCACACCGTCCGGCCCGAAGGCCAGCACATTGGCCGATTGCAGGGCCACGGGGCCTTCTGTCAAGCCGTACTGATCGGCCCGCACGAAGCTGCCCACCGAGACAAACAACACTGCCGCAAACCCGATTGTTCCGTTGAACCAGCGCATCGCCGACCTCCGAAGTCCTGAAAAGAGTCTCTCCGCACTCGTCACTCTCCGGCGAGACGTTTGGAAAGTCAAGGATCGGCAAACTGAAACTCCACTGCTGGCCAGTTTTTCGCAACGAACTTCAACAGGCATGTCTCGCGCCAGGGCATGTCGTGCAAGTCATTGAGGCCTCTTGACGAGTTGGTTGTCGAATGGGGGCCGCAAGAAACTCAAAAAACGCAAAAGAAGAGTTGGTTAGAGTCATT
>JAYSVZ010000485.1:0-1574 GCA_043718305.1 Planctomycetota bacterium
AAAACGTTCTTGATGCCGGGGGACGAGGACCAGTCGCAACTGCTCGAACTGCGGGCGAAGGGCTTGGTAAGTGGCGAGCGCGAACTGCTCTTCAGGGGCAGTCATCGGACGCAACCCCGTGGGGGTTGAAACGGCTGAAATCGATCGAAACCCCAGGGTTTCCCGCCGCGCGGGCAACCCTGGGCGATGGGGCGAGACCCCGTGGGGGTCAATTCACCGACGTTTGGGACGCACACCCGTGCGACAGGATGTCTCCCTTGAGACTTCGGAAGTTCCGCTCCCCCACCTAGAATGGAGAGGGCACTCCTCGCACTCCGGCAAGGTGGTGCCCGCCGAGGTCGCTCCATGCCTGATACCAAGGAACCCCGCTACGTGCTCATCGTCGAGGATGAGCCGATCATTCGCAGCACCCTCGCCGAGTTTCTGACCGGCGAAGGGTTCGAGGTCACCAAAGCCGGGACTGTCGCCGAAGCCTTGCAAGCGGCCCGGGCTCGCGATTTCCACGTGGCCATCTGCGATGTTCAGCTCCCCGATGGGGACGGCGTGGCCCTCCTGCGCAAATTGCAGCGGATCAATTCCTCGGTCTTCGTGCTGATCATCACCGCTTATGCCACGGTCGAGAATGCGATCGAAGCCTTCAAGGCCGGGGCGTTTGACTACCTCGTCAAGCCGGTGATCCTCGACGATGTCCTCAACAAGCTGAACCGTGTTTTTCAGTTTCGGCAGTTGTTTCTGGAGAACCAGGCGCTCCGTCGTGAACTGTCCCAGCCGCAGAACTTCGAGCAAATTGTGGGCTCTTCCCAGCCGCTGAAGGAACTTTTGGCGACGATCGCCAAGGTCGCGGCCACCAGTTCCAACGTCCTCCTGATGGGGGAGACCGGGACGGGCAAGGAGCTGTTCGCTCGCCAGATTCACTCATCGGGGCCTCGGAAACAAGAAAAGTTTTTGGCGATGAACTGTGCCACGCGCCCCGTGGAACTGTTGGAAAGCGAACTCTTCGGAGCCGAGACCGGGACGCCGCAAGCGGGTCTCTTGCGAACGGCGGGGGAAGGGACTGTCTACCTCGACGAGATCGCCGAACTCCCGATGGGGACGCAGACGAAGCTGCTCCGCGCGATTGAGTACCAGGAGAGCCTCCCGACCGGCGGGACCGGGAACTACCCGGTCCATTGCCGGATCATCGCCTCGACGAACCAGGATCTGCAACGGCTCGTCAGCGAGCAGAAGTTTCAGGAGGATTTGTTCTACCGCCTCGACGGAATGAAGATCCGCATCCCATCGCTCCGCGAACGGCTCGACGATGTCCCCGAACTGGTCGACCACTTCATTGCCCGCCACTCGCGAGCCATGCGGAAGCGCGTGACAGCCGCCTCGAGCGAAGCGATTCGCTTGCTCATGGGAGCCCAGTGGAAGGGGAACGTCCGCCAGCTCGACAACGCCATCGAGCGGGCCGTGATCATGTGCGAAGGGACCAGCATCGAGCCCGGCGACCTCCCGCCCGACCTGATCGGCATGGGCCAGCCGTTGCCGGATACTGACGACCTACGCGCCGCCCTCCGGCACTACGAGAAGCT
>JAYSVZ010000486.1:0-1568 GCA_043718305.1 Planctomycetota bacterium
CCCGCCGCTTGCAGGATGCTGCCATCGGCTCGCAATACGGGACTCGTGACGATCCCGCGTATCGGTCGAATCCCCGGCCAATTTCCACGGACAAGGATGGCTTCGTAAGTCCACTTGGGAATGCGTTGATCCGACCGGACGGGAGCGCCATCGTCCTTGCCTTTCCCGGCCACATAAAATGAGCAAGTCTCCGAGATGATCTCCCGAAGTGTCGCCAAGCCCACCTGCTGGATCGTCTTGCGTGATCTCTCTCCGTCCACCAGCTCCTCGCCGATGACGGCCAGGCACCCGTTGTGTTCGAAGATGTCAGTACGTCTTGCGAGTGCGACGATCACCTGATCGTTGACGGTCTTCTCGTTGAGGGTCAGTTCAATCTCTGGTCGACCGCTGGAGATGAACGACGGGTCGCAGCCGATCGCCTTTGAACCAGCCGCTACGAATGACTGCAACGGCTCATACCGGTCGACCGCAGGGGCAGGCACGTCGGCCTTAATCGGGTCCGCAGCTTCGACCAACTTCAACAGGCTGTCGCAGATGTGATCGTGGGCGTCCGAGTCGGGTTGAGCAGCGAGCCACTCCACCATATCGCCGCCCTTGGGAAGGCCCGGCAGGTTGACCACTTGGACCACAGCGGGCGGGTTCAAGCTCAACAGGATCGTCGTCACCTTGGCCGCGTACTTCTGGCCGGGATCATCGTTGTCGGGGAGGATCACCACTCGTTTACCGGACAACGGGGTCCAGTCGGTCTTGCTCGGGGACTGACTTCCATGAGCCGATGTCGTCGCCTTCAGTTCAATCGATCTCACCGCGTCCGCCGCCTTTTCACCCTCGCACACGAACACAAGGTCCGCGTCGGCCAGATCCGGCAGACAGTACAGCGGTCGGGGATCAGGCATCCCGCTCAGACGCCAGCCGTCGGCGTGACGAGCCACGGGGCGGATGACTTTATTCCCGTCCGGGAGGTTCCACCGCAGGATGATTCCGACCGGCTCACCATCGGCATCGGTGTACGTCCAGGACATGCTCAACGGCCCGTTGCGACTCTCAAGCACCGACACGGCCTCACCAGAGGTCTCGAATGCCTTGCCCTTCTGTTTCGGGGGGGCGTGTCGACACAACCCCAGTTTCTCCCGCGTTTCGCGGGGTTCCGTAGACGTAGACAACGTTGACGCTTTCGCAAACAGGTCCGTCACTCGCAGGTCGAGTGCGTCGCAGATGGCAGGGGCGGGACAGCCTGCGAAGCAATGCAGCAGTACCCGGCCATCACTGCCTTGGCTGATCGACAGAGAAGCCCGTCCGTCCTCATGAGCGGGACAGCGAGCAGACCACTCACCGCCCGTCTCGGTGGCGTCCGCGAGTCGGCTTAGCACCAACTCCAGGGGCGTACATCTTGTTTGTGCGTCGATGATCGATATCATATTGGTGCCCTCTTACCGGGGTGTTGTGATGGAAGTGGCCGTCGATCTCGTCAATCAGTCGGCCCGTGCGAACAGACTCAACCCGTGATTGCCTTTCGAGGCTGTTGCGGGTTGTGTCGTTGATGGCCTCGGGGAATATCCGCTCGGGTC
>JAYSVZ010000487.1:0-4471 GCA_043718305.1 Planctomycetota bacterium
GAACTCGGCGATGCGGGGGCCTTCCGCCTTCATCCATTTCGAACTCCCCTTCTTGACCTCCTCGATGATCTTCTTCAGAGCGTGGTTCTTCGACAGCGAGAAGAGAGCATGCACATGATCCTCGACGCCGCCGATCACCAAGGCCGGACTCTCCCATTCCCGGAAGATGCCCGCCTGGTACTTGAACAGGTCCGGTTGATGGTCCTTCGGAATCCACGCCTGCCGGTGCTTGGTGCTGTAGACGAGATGCACCAGATTCTTCACGAGGGATTGGGACATGGAAGGAGCCTCGAATTGAGTTGCCGAAATGAGCATGTGTGGATTCACCGGATCGTAACCAGACAGGGCGTTTTGGGAAATCGACCTCTCCGCCCCGTGTCAGCGACCTCCCCGCCCCGAAGGGGCAGCCACAAATCAGCCCAGGGCAGAGCGACCGCAGGGAGCGCCGCCCTGGGTCACGATCTCTATTGAGTACACAGCCCTGAAAGGGCGAAACAACTCGCCGTGGTGAAACCTTGTACCGCCCTTTCAGGGCTTGACCCCCTCTCGTCCCTCAAACCCAGGGCGGCGCTTCGCGGCTGTCGCCGCTCCGCTCTGCCCTGGGCTGATATGTCGTTGCCCCTTCGGGGCGTTTCGGAGGTGGTCATCCAGTCTCCGACTGACCGATGCACATTCACCGAGACCATCGCGCCACTCAACCAAGCCCAATCACGCTAAATGCCCCACGCCCCGAAGGGGCAGCCACAAACCAGCCCAGGGCACAGCGACCGCAGGGAGCGCCGCCCTGGGTCATGATCCCGATTGAGGTCGCAGCCCTGAAAGGGCGAAACAATCCACCGTGGTGCGACCCTGTACCGCCCTTACAGGGCTTGAACCCCTTCACGTCCATCAAACCCAGGGCGGCGCTGCGCAGCTCTCGCCGCTACGCTCTGCCCTGGGCTGATCTGTCGTTGCCCCTTCGGGGCGTTTCGGAGGTGGTCCCCCAGTCTCCGGATGGCCGACGCGAATACACAGAAAGCGTGACATCCACGGGAACATGTCATGTGCCACACGCCCCGAAGGGGCAGCCACAAATCAGCCCAGGGCAGAGCGACCAACGGGAGCGCCGCCCTGGGTGACGGGTTCCAACATGACCCCAGCCCTGAAAGGGCGAAACAAGGGTTCACTCATAACACGAACACATACATGAGTTAACCCCAAGGGTGACTTCGCAAATATCCATGCTGCGCGTGTATGCTTGACACGGGGATTTCTGTGGGATAGCATTCGGTCTATGGAACGTCCAGGACTCTTCATCGAATCACTCTGCGGCAATAGAGGGCTGTCGCAGCACGATGTCGCGTCGAGGATGGGGCGACCGGTACAAGCAATCAATCAGATCATCGCTGGGACAAAAGCGATTACTCCTCAGACAGCCCGTGAGTTGGCGGCAGTGTTCCCCGAGACCACAGCCGAAGATTGGTTGCGTCGAGAATCGCAGTATCGGTTGTCGCAGGATCAGTCGGGGATCGCTGAAGCGGAGTTGATAAAGCGGCGAATCAAAATCCATGATATAGCTCCGATCCGTGAGATGATTCAGCGAAAATGGATGCGAGCAACCAAAGATGTCGGAGTGCTGGACGCCGGTGTTTGCCAGTTCTACGGTGTGAAATCACTCCAAGACATCAAGCCTCCAGCATATTGTGCAAGGTCCAGTGCGGAACTCACTCCCGTGCATGCCGCCTGGGTACGGCGGGCTACCGTTTTGGCGGAAGGATTGAAGCAGAAGAAGTTCTCGCAAAAACAACTCCTGTCAGCTCTTCCATCGATCAAGTCAGCGCTGAGTGATCCTGATCGCGCTCCAGAGTCTCTTCAATTGCTGGCTTCCGCTGGCGTTCGAGTTGTGTTGATCGAACATCTCCCGAAAACTCGAATTGACGGTGCCGCATTCTGGCTTGGTCGAGGCAAGTTGAAGCCCGTAATTGCCATTTCGTTGCGTTTTGGCCGAATCGATTACTTTGCGTTCACGCTGCTACACGAGATTGCACACATCCTGCATGAGCATCAACCAAGTGTTGACACAGAGCTAACCGCTGCGCATCAGGAACTACCAGAAGAAGAGAAAGTCGCCAACCGATGGGCGTCTGACAATCTGTTGCCGATCGACCAACTGGGAAGATTCCTGGTGTCAACTAGCAATGCGCCGTCCAAGGTCGCGATCATGAGATTTGCTCGGGAGCTTGGAATTCACCCGGGTATCGCGGTGGGCCAGCTTCAGCACCGCGGAATTGTGGCCTACTCAAGTCATCGTGATTTGCTGATCGATGTCAGGGATCAACTGCTCGCTCAGCGAAGCAAACTCGTTGCCGCAGGCTTTGCGGCGTTCGATGGTTTTGGAACCCCAGCAGAGGAGGATTGCTGAGTCTCGCTCTTCTCGTAAGCAGCGATACTCAAGGTCTACAACGTACGACCGACGTTAATATCAACAAAAAAGCCACACCTCACAGTACCGACGCCAATCAGGCTGTGAGTGTGCGGCCGAAGCTCATGGACAGTGGTCGAGGTTCGATGCACCGCCAGTCGCATCATTACCTTAGACCGTCTGTAGACATTTTTCAAGATCGACTGGCTAGGTAGCGGCCCGACTTGCCGCCAGGAGGCATCAGTATGCCATCCACATCAACCGCTACGTACCGGACAGGCCAAGTCTGCCCCATCTCGGGACTCTACCAGTTCGCTGGATATCTGGACGGAACCTTCACCCCGTCACCAACTGCCGAGGAACGGCAGATCAGGCTGACATCCGGTGAGCGGTTCCCTCCCGTCAGGTCGTCCGAGAAAGGGTGCTACTGGGCATTCGTTCGATAGTTCACTCCCAACTAACTGTTCACCAAGGGCGCGGCGGCTTTCAGCCTTCGCAAGGCGGTCCCGCGCCTTTGGCGGCAGTACACAATCAAGAAAGGAAGGTCACAATGTTGACCAGAAGAGAAAAACCATCAGCAACAGGGACTTCATCAGTCTACATCCTGGAGGGCAACGGCACGCCGTTTCTCAAGAAGGATGATGTGGTCCGATTCAGTTCGATGTCAATGGCAGGTGCGACAACTCAGGTTGACATCGAAGGGCCAGCGTTGCTGTCACAACACTCATTCCTCCACCGCCTCATCAACGGCCAACAGCCGGTGGGATCGCAGGAGGAGGAGTTCGAGATTCGACTCACTGGGGCTGGCAAGGTCGTCGTCAACATCTCCGTTCAGTCACCCACCTCGGGATATCCTGATGTGACAGAGCATGTGATCGCCGTCTCGTAAGTGTCAGATGAGTAGTCCAAGGGGGCGTGTCGCCCCCTTGGGTGTTTGTGCGAATGTGACCACTCAATGGGGATGGAAGATGAATCAACGAAAACAGTGCATCAGACTTTCGACCGGAGAACGCAATCTCTTGGTCGAACACTACCTGACAAATCGCATTCCAATCGATCAGTTCGAGAAGCGACCGCAAGACCTCAAACGATTCGTGATGGAGTGGGCAGACATCTCAGGGAGAAATGATTCCCAAGAAGATCTGATTCACTTCATGAAGACGCAACGAAAGTGTAAGAAGTGGGTGACCTTCGAAGGAGACCATCTGAAGTCACCCTCACTTCACGGCACGCTCACCGATGACGAAACAAGGATTCTCGTCGACATCTATGAAGAGAACGTGGCATCCGTTGGACTCGGTTCGGATTGTCTGTCGCATGACTCAGAAATCGCAGCGCTCATCGAGAAGGAATTCTATCACCGCACTCGACGAAAGGTGGCTGCCACGATTCTGACGGCGATTCTCACGAGTCTCCGCAAGAGGAAGAACCTGCCTCATGCTAACAAGTCGCATGCTGAGCAGGCCCCCCTCACTCCGCCTTGAACTCCAGCGTCAGCAGCAAATCCCCGGTCTCCACGGCATCGCCCGGCTTCACGCGGACATCGCGGACGGTCCCGTCGCGGTCGGCGTAGATCGAGGTCTCCATTTTCATGGCTTCCAGAGTCAGCAGCTTCTGGCCCTTGGTCACTTGCTCACCGGACTTCACCGGGACGAGGACGACCATGCCGGGCATTGTCGCGCCGATTTCGGCGGGGTCGTCGGGGTCGGCTTTGGCGCGGGCGGCTTGTTGGGGGGCGGCTGTGGCGTCGGTGATGGTGGCATCGCGGGGTTGGCCGTTGAGTTCGAAGGAGACGGTTCTTGTGCCGTCCGGATGCGGGAGGCCGGTGTTCAGGTACTTGATGAACAGCGTCTTACCGGCCTCGATGTCGACGGTGATTTCATCGCCGGGGTGCATGCCGTAGAAGAAGTTCGGCGTGGGCAGGTGGCTGGTGTTGGCGAATTTGCGGCGGTGGGCGGCATACCCTTCGTAGACCTTGCCGTAGAGCAGGTACGACAGCGTGTGTCGCCGCAGATCGACCTCTTCGAGTGGCTCACCGTCGAGCAGTTCCAGCGTCTTCTTGCGAGCGGC
>JAYSVZ010000488.1:0-1561 GCA_043718305.1 Planctomycetota bacterium
TTCGCCCTCGCATTCCTGGCCGTGCGGATCGTGAATCGTCAGCGACTGCTGCGGATGTTCCAGATTCCGGGGGTGCTGATCGTCCCGCTGGTGTTCCTCTTCCCGGCAGCGGGGAAGACACCGCAGGCACTTCTCGACTTCTTGCACACCGATAACTTGGGCCTCGTGAAGGTCGGCATCTTCGTGACCGGCTTCCTGACCGTGGCCCAGTTCAGCTTCTGGGGCAACTATCTGCCTCGCGTCTACCCGGTTCACTTGCGTGGGACTGGAGAAAGCTTCGCTGCCAACGTCGGGGGCCGCATGGTCGGGACGGCTGCCAACGGACTGACAGGATTGCTGATTGCTCCAATCTTCCTGGGGATGGCCAACCTGGGGTTGTCTCGTCCGGGGGCACTGGCCTATGCCGCCGCTGTGACGGCCGGGTCTGTCTACCTCATCGGCCTGATCGCCAGTTTCTGGTTGCCCGAGCCGAGTGCGGATGAAGCCGAGCACTAGGAGGGAATGGGGCAAGTCGCAAGTGACAAGTGACAAGTGCCCGATGATTCCTCCTTTCGGATTTCGGATTTCGAGTTTCGAATTTCTCCCCCTGAGCCTCCTCCATGTCCGCCAAAATTGAGCCTCAACTGTTACGGCGGCTCACGGTGCGGCGGATTCTGGAGTTGCTTCAGGAGCACGGCCCTTGCTCGCGGGCCGATCTGACGCGGTGGTCGGCGATGTCGGCCCCGACGATTTCAAAAGCGGTTGACGCGCTGCTCACACGGGGGCTCGTCGAAGAAGGAGAGGCCCTCTCTACGGGAGTTGGTCGACCGGCGAAGATCATCCGCCTCGCGAAAGATCGGGTGCAGGTGATCGGTCTGGCGATCGACGCTGACCGCTGTTCGCTCGTCCCGGCGGCCTTGGATGGAACCATTGACTACGAGCGGCAGGTGAATGTCCCCACGCCGCGAACCTATACGGCCTTGCTCGAACTGTTAGAGGCCCAAATCCGTAGTTTGGGGCGTCCCGAGGTCTCGACTCTCGGAATCGGGATGAGCCTCCCCGGGCTGATCCAGCGCAAGGCGGGCATGGCCCTCTTTTCTCCGAACCTGCATCTCACGGATGGCCACACACCGGCCATCGATCTGGGGCAGCGGTTGGGGATGGCCTGCTCCCTGGTCCATGAGACGCACGCGCTGTGCCTGGCCGAGCGGATCTATCACTCGTCGGAGTCGCTGGATGACTTTGTCATGATGGACATCGTCACTGGACTGGGGATCGGTGTCTTCACCGGCGGACGCATCCTCGAAGGGCATAGCGGCCTGGCCGGGGAACTCGGTCATATCACAATCGACCCCGCTGGTCGGCTGTGCGGATGCGGCAACCACGGCTGCCTGGAGACGGTGGCCACCGATCACGCCTTGGCCACGCTCGTCTCGGAACGGCTGGGTTCACCGCACGACATCGAGACGATCATTCGCCGCGTCCGGGCGGGAGAGATCAGCATCGAGGTGGAACTCCGGAAGACCTGTGAATCGCTGGCGATTGCCGTGGCTGCTGCGATCAACTTGTTTAACCCGGCCAC
>JAYSVZ010000489.1:0-1560 GCA_043718305.1 Planctomycetota bacterium
TCGAAGCCCTGAAAGGGCGACAGAATCCCTCGCGACAAAGTGCCGCCCTTTCAGGGCATGAGTTCTCTATTCCTCGTCTGTCCTGGGGCGTCGCTGCGCTGAGCCCCAGGCTGATCTGGGGCTGCCCCTTCGGGGCGAAGAAGTGTTAGCAATCAATATTCGACATCGAGTGGCCCACCGGCAGGCACTGATGGAGGAAGGTGTGTTTCCTCCACGGTGAGTTCAGGGCCTCCGCATCAGTTCACGCAACTCGTCGATGCTGAGGACGGGATTCCGGCGGTGCAACACGGCGTGGCAGTTCGGACACACGGGCCGTAAATCTTTGACGGGATCGACAAGATGTGCCTCTTTCACTTCGGAGAGCGGAGCTGGCCCTTCTACAATCAGTGCCTCTGCTCGGACAGGCTCCTACGATTTGGCCAAGGTCGTCAGTCCCAAGTCCTTCAAGTGCCGTTCGATCACCGCCATCCGCTCCTCGGGAAGCGGCGAGAGTGGCTCCGACAGTCGCGGCTCGCACAGCCCGATCAGCGACATGGCGGCCTTGAGTCCGGTGAGATACCCGCTCGGCGAGATCCCGACCGAATAGATCTTCGACGAGAACCGCAAGATCCGCTGCTGAAGCACATGCACCTGCCGCAGATCGCCCGTGACGGCGGCTTCATACATGTCGACGTAGAGTCGCGGCATCAGGTTCGCCCCGCCGCAGACCCCGCCGTGCCCCCCCATCAGGACGCCCTCGGCCAGCAGCTCTTCCGGCCCCATCAGCACACTGAACTCGGGCCGGGACTTGGCCAGGGTTAAGACCTGGTTAAAGAACAGCATCTGAGCGGAGCTGTCTTTGAAGCCGATGATGTTCGGCTCGCCGAGCAGGTGTTTGACGGTCTCGAGTTCAAACGTAACCTTGCAGTGGCTCGGCATGTTGTAGAGAAAGACCGGAAGCGGAACCTCGCGAGCCATCGCCGTGCAATAGTGCCGCAGGTCGGTCTGATGCATCGGAAAGTAATACGGCGGAGCCAACACGACGGCATCGGCCCCGGCATCGGCGGAGTGCCGCGCGAGCGCCACTGACTCACTGAACGACGAATCGGTGATCCCCACCAGGACTGGAACCCGCTGTCGAATGATCTTGGTCGCTTCCGTAATCAGCGACCGCTGAGCTGTCGGGGAAAGGCTCGGCCCTTCGCCGGTCGTTCCCAGTAAGAAGAGCCCATGCACGCCTCCCGCGAGGACATGCTCAATGATCCGATCGAGAGCTGGGAGATCAATCTCATCCCGCCCCGCGAGCGGAGTGACCAACGGGGGGACAACGCCCTTCAAGGGAAACCCGACCATTCCCACTCACCACTTTCGTGACAGACCGCTTCGAACCAGACATCGGGTGTCCATGATTCCGGGTTTTCCCGATGGCTGCAAGCTCGAAGTGGCGTCTCTCGATGGCCCGAAACCGGTGGAGATGTCCGGGATCGTCAGCAATTCCCGTCCGCTTGCAGTTTCTTCATCCGATGGGCTGTCCCCCCCACGGTGCCCCGACTATTCTTCTGCCAGCCGTGGAGGGCTGCC
>JAYSVZ010000490.1:0-14489 GCA_043718305.1 Planctomycetota bacterium
AACTCCCGGAAAATTCCGAGGAGCAGGTGAATCTGAAGGCGTCGCTCGGAAAGCTCGAAGTCCGGGCGACCAAGTAGGGGGCCAGCGGGCTGGACCGGATTACCAGATGCCACCGAGAATCCGACCCGACATACAGCCTGCTCCGCAGATTTCTTACCATTCCGTCTACCCACGTGATAGAATTCTTGAGAGGGCAAACTCGTGTCGACACCCGTCCCCCCGTTCGTGCGGAAGCTGATCCCGTGCCTCAAGGTCGAACTGACCGGGGAGGCTCCGGAAAAGCAATACCAGTTGACCGAACCACTCAGCGTGATCGATCAACCGATTCAGCCACCTGATTACCAGATCACTGGAGAAACGAGTGGTGTCGACATGGCACTGTTCGTGTCGCTGACGGGTGGGCTCGATTCGACTCGTGTGCTGGCAGAGGTCCGGCACAGCCTGGATGATCGAATCTACCGCCGGATCGGTGGCACAAAACCGGTGGAGGTCAACTTCACCACCGAGAATCGTGGGGCTTCGACCTTGAACCTGCACTTCAACTTCTGGAATCTGCCGATGATCAACAAGGGATTGTACGAATTCCGCATGTTGGCCATCGATCCGGAAAACCCTGACAAGACTTTGGAACTACCCGGTGAGCGGGCGGAAATCCGCGTCCTGTCCAAAACCCTGTGAGGAGGCGAACATGTCTCACACGCCTGACAACCGCAAACCGTCCCCCGTGAAGATCGTCCCCGCGTCCCGGATCAATCTCGGGCCGATCGATGTCGACTGCTCTTCCTGGGACGCTGAGTCCGGTTCCGCCCCGCGCCAGTCCCAGCCCGCCCACTCCGCAGCTGTCAACGTCGGAGCTTTCGATGTCGAGTTCATCGAGCCGAAGTCGATCGAGATTGTGATGGACCTGAAGGAGTGTGCCACGAAGGAGGCGGCGTTCCAACTGGCGATGGAGTTGATCCACGCCGTCACGCAAGCGGCTCCCGACCTGAAGCTGCTCTACGATCCGGAACGGACGCGGCAAGGAGATGGGACAGTGAAGATCGTGTTGACTCCGCAGGTGTATCTGGCGGATGATCGCAGGCTCATGGAACTGGTGGCGTGGATCAATTCTGGCCCGAGAATCAACCGAAGTAATTCCGGCGGGCAAGTTATTGGATTCGCTCGTGTCGCAGCAGCCTGAAGTGAGCAATGCACTGTGAATGACGACAACAAGACTTCTGAAAACAAGGCAAACTTCGCGGCTGGTGGCGAAAAGTTTGCAGAGATATACTCTAGTTACTCTTCGGAGCTACTGAATTCCTTAAGGTCTCGATTTCCAAATTTGGAGTTGTCGGAAGTCGAAGAGATAGTACAGGATACATTCATGGACTTTCATCAGCTATTGACCACAAAAAGCATTTCATTGGAGTCCACAACTTCTGCTTCAGATTCCAGACGGCTTGTTGCTTACTTATTGAAAACTGCGTTGCATAACACGATCAGGAGGGTAATGCGGCAGTCAGCAAGTCCGTCCCTTCTGATAACACTTGAAGCCTTCGCTGAAGAGGGCGTCTCCGCCGACCGAGTTAGCCATCACCTCGTCGAACTCTACAAGGCCCTCAACGAATACTCACTCGCTCAATACGGCACGCACCTGACTCGTGAAGGGTTCAAGCGGCTCGTCTTTCAGGGAACCGGCGTTCATGTGTGACATGCCGCGCGAGGGAGCACAATTCCGGCTCGGAGCGGGCGGGCCGATGCCGCCGGGCGCAGCTGAGGATTTGATGGGGAAGATCAACGGCGCGATGCCCCAGCGCAAACCTCCCAAGGGGACCAAAACGATGGACCCGAAACAGATCACCGATCCCGTGGTCGCCTCGGCATTTGCCCAAGCCGAAGCGGAATTGGATGACCTCGAATCGCAGTACGCACGCCAAGGCGAACAGATGCGCGAGGCCAAACGGTCACGCGAAGCCGCTGCTACGACCGATGCCTCTATGGCTAAGGCACCACCAACTCCGATTGCCGCTCCGCCTCAAACTCCATCTCCCGAAGAGGCCGCAAAGCACGTCACCGCCGTCATCACGACCGCCGCAAAGGATGGAGTGCAGTTTTATGCCAAGGTGCCGAAGGCTCGATAGACTTCCGCGATGAACGGTCATCGCTCACCCGAGAACAACATGCCCACCCCTGCCATCACTGAACGTCTGAACTTCATCCTCGGTGTCTACCCCGAGGCGGCGCAGCTCATCATGGGGTACTACCAGAACGCCGCGCTCGGCGTCGAATGGAAGGCCGACCAGACGCCGGTCACCCTCGCCGACCGGGGGGCAGAGAAGCTGCTCACCGATCGGATTCGCAGCCGGTTTCCCGATGATACGGTCCTGGGTGAGGAGTTCGGGACCACGCCCGGTCGCAGCGGGTTTCGGTGGATCCTTGATCCGGTCGATGGGACCAAATCGTTCGTGGCGGGCGTCCCGTTATTCGGCACGTTGATCGGCCTGCAACAAGGGACTGATTACGTCGCGGGGGTCTGCGGCTTTCCGGCCTTGAACGAGGTGGTTTACGCCGAGCGCGGTGGTGGCACTTGGCACAAGATCGGTGACACTGAACCGCGCCGGTGCCATGTGCGAACGACAGCCAAGCTCGCTGAGGCGACCTTTAGCTTCACCTCGCCCGGCGGATGGGACGCCAACGGCCACTGGGACGCCTTCACCCGCATGACTCGGCTGTGCCGACTGTCGCGCGGCTGGGGCGATTGCTTTGGCCATGTGGCCGTCGCCCTGGGGCGGGTCGATGTGATGGTCGACCCGGCCATGAATCTGTGGGACGCCGCCGCCCTGATCCCGATCGTAGCCGAAGCGGGCGGTGAGTTTATCGACTGGCAGGGGCAAGAGACTGCCGAAGGCGGCAACGGGATTTCGGTCATCCCCAGTCTTCGCTCAGAGGTGCTGCGCGTGCTGCATGACCGGTCGATGGAAGCGGCCGCCAAGCAGGGAATCGACTAATCCGCCACTGCGGGTTTACCCGCGCGGGTTCATGTGAGGAATGAAATTCCGCAAGTAAGTATGGCTTTGGATGAGCGACGCATGACGCAGGGCCAAGCTCCCCTCGTACGCTCGGTCCTCCACCTCAACACACACCGGACCGCGATACCCGCAGTCGGTCAGCGTCGAAAAGAACTGCCCCCAGTTCACATCGCCCAGCCCCGGCAGCTTCGGCGTGTGGTACTCCGCAGGGTGGGCCATGATCCCGACGTTGTTCAGCTTCTCATGGTCTATGCGAACGTCTTTCGCATGCACATGAAACAGCTTGTGCTTGAATTCTCGCATCGCGGGGAGGTGGTCCATCATCTGCCAGACGAAGTGCGATGGATCGAAGTTGAGCCCGAAATGGTCACTCGGAATGTCCGCGTACATCCGCCGCCAGATGGTCGGCGTCGTGGCGAGGTTTTTTCCTCCGGGCCATTCATCCTTCGAGAACGACATTGGGCAGTTTTCGATGCCGATTTTGACATCCTGCTGCTCGGCAAACTCAATCAGCGGCTTCCAGGTCGCCAGGAACTGCGGCCAGTTGTCATCAACCGACTTCGTCCAGTCCCGTCCCACAAACGTGTTCATCCGCTTAATGCCCAGCAGACCCGCTGCTGCGATGACCTTCTGGATGTGAGCGACGGAGGCTGCGGCTTCTTCGGTATTCGGCGTCAGTGGGTTCGGATAATACCCCAAGCCGCTGATCCCGACGCCGGACCGGACGATGAGGCGTTGGAGACGTTCCACATCGCTGGGACCAAAGTTCGTGCAGTCGACATGCGTGACCCCGGCATAGCGCCGCTCCGCCTTGCTGACCGGCCAGCACATCAGTTCGACGCAGTCGAAGCCGACATCCGCTGCGAACTCGAAGACCTGTTCAATCGATTGATCGGCGAGGATCGCGCTGACGAAACCGAGTTGCATGGGGAGTACCTGGAAGTGCAGGGACGATCACTTGGTCTCGGTCATCCGCGTGAAGAGCATTCGCCCCGCACTGTTTTGCAGGACACTGGTCACGACGACATCGATCTCGTTGCCGATCTCTTTCGCTCCGGCTTCGACGATGACCATCGTGCCATCATCCAGGTAGCCAACTCCCTGGTTATAGCCTTCGCCCTCTTTGATGACTTTGATTCGCAGAGCTTCGCCGGGGATGAACCGCGGCTTGAGGGCATTCGCCACATCATTCAGGTTGATGACCTGGATCCCCTGGATCGTCGCCAGCTTGTTGAGGTTCAGATCGTTCGTGACCAGCCGGCCATTGAACTGCTTGCAGGCTTCAATCAGCCGTTGATCGACCGACTTCCCCTTCTCGGTCTCGACCTCGGCGACCTTCACTTCGACCTTCGGATCTTGTTGCAGCTTCTTGAGGATGTCGAGTCCACGGCGGCCCCGGGTCCGGCGGACCTTGTCGTGGCTGTCGGCGATGTCCTGGACTTCCTGAAGGATGAACTGCGGGACAATCAGTTGAGTGTCGACCATGTGGGTTTCAATGATGTCGGCGATTCGCCCATCGATCAGGGCGCTGCTGTCCAGGACCATCGGTCGGCTCCCCTTGAGTTCCCGCTGGAACTCGACGTAGGGAATCACAAACCGAAACTGGTCCTTGGTTTGCATCATGAAGGTGATGCACAGGTAGGGCAATGCCAGCAGAGTGAGCATCGTAATGCCCGCCTGGAAGTTCGCCCCTTCGGAGCCCAGGCTACTGAAGAGTGGCCCCAGGGCCAGGTTCAACAAGTGGGCCAGAAGCACTCCGATCAACAGTCCGAAATAGATCACCGAGATCACTTCCACTCGTTTGCGTGGAAGCAGCACATCGACCACAAGGATCGACAAAGCGATCGCCGTGATCACAAAGAACGACGCAACCTGATTTTGCATCACAACTTGCGGTGCGGCACTGTTGGTCCCAAAACAAAATGCGGCTGTCGCCCCGATGCAAACAAAGGCGTAAAGAAGTCGAATGATGAGCAAAGCCATGCTGGCAACCTTCCTGATCCCGGTCGAACACCCTCTGGCCCGAGGGCGCTCACGCGGGCTTGTCCCGCTGATCGTAAGCCAAGGGGCCTCGGAAATCCACTTCCCTTGCCAAAGAAGACGAGATTCGAGACGCGATGGTTCTTCGCAATCCTTGATTTGAGAACGGATTACGTAAAATAGTGGTCAGTTTTTCCAAGAGCGACAGCTTTGTCACTGTGTACCCGCCCCAGAAGGACTTCATGTCGTCCGAGATTCCAGACGGCTGGAACTCGACGCGGATATCAAACGGGCCAATCGCCAGTGCATTGCGACGAAGCCGTTCAGGGTCATCCTGAAACGTGGGATACTTCAAGCTGATGATGAGCTTGAACTCGACCGCATACGCAATGGCTGTCTATTCGCCGATGGCGATCGTCTGCGAAAAACTGCGGGCCATCTGTCAGCAGATGCCGGAGTACGGACCGATCGTAAATCGGAATCAGATACGCAAGGGGAGAGCGGGTGACTTTCTGGACATCTGTGCGGTCCTGGACCGATTCGAAATCGATACCCGGAGCGGTGAGTTTCGAGACCTTCTGCAACGAACATTCGCCGCCAAGAAAGTTCCGCTGCAATTCCTGGAGTTGATTGAGAGGTCCTATGCGTTGCAGGAGGCCGACTTCGAACGAGTGCGGGCCACGGTGGCTCAACCAGCAACGCTCGAAACGTTTGAAGTTTACTTCCAACGAGTCGTCTCGCTGTGCTCAGACTTGAAACCCCTGGGGGACGAATAGCCGCCACTCGGTGACGTAGTCCATCTCCTTCATCCCGTAAGTCAGATAGAAATCAAACGACAGCCCGATCTCTTTGAAAGGTTCCAATTGCTGGGGAGTAAACCGTCCCGTACGTTGCAGGTAGTACCCGATTGCTTGATGGTACGGGTAGGTGAAGTTTAACTTGAGAAGGAAAGCGATGATTCGATTCAGGCTGATTTGATACGCAGCTGCGACGAAGGCGGCGGCCACTTCATGGACTCCTGCGGAGTAGAGCGGTCGCACCGTGGCGTCGATCAGCGTCCGTTCGATATTTGTGATCCGAAGTCCAGTGCCTTCGGATGACGAAAAGTCGATTACGCCGAGTTCTCCGGTGTTCTGACCATTCAGTCCATGCAACTCCTGGCCCAGCAAAGTGGTCACATTGTGCGAGATTCGGCCCTTGCCACGAAAGGCTCGGTCGATACTGGCCTGGGTGAGCTGTCCTCCTCCGCCCCGTGCAGGTTGTTCTCGATTGAAATAGATTGCCCTTGGGATTTGAGTCGTCAGACCATGCAGAAAGATGGCTGTGTAGTGACTGAAGTAGCCTTTTGGCGACAAAGATTGCACAATCTCAAGGGTGCTAGGTTTGTCCCAAGCATATCGTACTTCAGGACGGTGAGGCAGATCGATGCGGACCTCCACCAAACGGGATTGTTCGATGAGTGTCGTGATGAAATCCCCAAGCGTGACGTACTCAGGCAGTTTGAGATCAATTCGAATGGAGTTGAAGAAATCCCGTAGCATGGAGTATGTCAAGACCCTTGCCCCGATCTCCGTCACAGCATTTTCGATGCTGGGAAGAACTTGGAGCAATCGCTTTTTTGATCGGGCTGACACAGGTGTTTTCAGGCTCAGTCAAACGAATGGTGCGGGTGTAGTATATATACTACACCCGCGAAATCCAGGAAACAGATGCAACCCGAGCCGTGTCAATGAGAAGGTGAAATTCATTGACCACACACGGTGGTCCATGTAGTATATATACTACATGGACACCGCCCCGCGACCTTGATCAATCGAATTCCCATGTCACATACCTTCCTCCAATTCAGCCCGAAAATCACCATCCTCCCCGTAGTTCACGGCAGCGGGGACTTTGCGCTCGAGGTCCGGCGGGTGTTGCTGACGGAGAAGTTTGACTGTCTGGCGGTCCCGCTGCCGGAATCGTTTCAGTCGGCTGTCGAGGAGGCGATCGAAGCCCTGCCGACGCCGACGATCGTGATTCGGTCGGAAGAGGCCGGGTATCGGCCCGATGCCAGTGAAGATGAAGGCGACACGGAGTCACTCCCGCTGGCCAGTTATGTCCCGATCGATCCTTGCCAGCCAGTGATCGCAGCTCTGCGGTTCGCGATTCAGGAGCAGATGCCGCGGGCTTTTATCGACCTGGAGACCGAAGGGTTTCACAACTCGGTCGTCGGCCTCCCCGACCCGTATGCCCTCAAAAAGGTCGCCGTCGAAAAGTTCTCCGCAGCCGTCCTCCCTTCGCTGCCTCGCCCGACCGATGAGCGGCACTGCGAGCGGATCGCGTGGATGGCGCAGCGGCTGCGGCAGTTGGAGCGGAAGTACAAGCGAATTTTGTTCGTCTGTTCGCTGGCCGATTGGCCGTGGATTCGCGAGGCGTATACCGAAAAGACCCGCGTTGATGATCCGTTTAAGCCCGAACACGATCCGTGGATCTACAAGGTCGCCCCCGAGAATCTGATCTTCTTGCTCGGCGAGATGCCGTACATCACCGGCCTTTACGAGAAGGCCCGGGCAGAACTTGATGATGACGAGAATCTCTCGGTCGACGGAGTCAAGGAGCTGCTGCTCACCTCGCGCGAGAAGTACAAGGAAGAACTCAAGGGGCGGGCCCGCCACATCTCGCCGCATCTGCTTTCGAATTACTTGAAGTACGTTCGCAACCTGTCGCTGATCGAGCGACGGATGACACCCGACCTTTACACGTTGATCGTCGCCGCTCAGCAAACTGCCGGAGACCAGTTCGCCATCCACCTCGCCGAAACCGCGCGCAGCTACCCCTACGATGAGCCGCACCACTACGACACGTTCCACATGTCGATCGACCGGGGCCAACTCCCGGGTGGAGAGATGGTCAAGCTGCAGAACCGACTGCCGGGGAATCCGGTGGTCTGGCGAACATGCCAACTCAACCGTCGTCCGCCGAAGATCGATCAAGACAAATGGAAGATGGAGTGGAACCCGTTCGGCCAGTGCAGTTGGCCTCCGGAAGACATCGCCATCGAGCGGTTCCGAACGCATGTGAAGGACAAAGCGTTATCCCTGATGGGGAATGATCTGGCGCGCAGTGAAAAGTTCACGACGAGTCTGAAGGATGGCCTCGACATTCGCGAGACGCTGCGGAATTGGCACACGGGTGATCTGTACGTGAAGATCCTGCCCCCGGCCCAGGGAACGCTCGACTGCGTGATCATGCTGTTCGACTCCCCCGCTGACCCGCGCGACTACCCGTGGCGAATCACGTGGCACGCGGAGACGCACGACGAATCGACGCTGTCATTCTTCGCGACACCGTTCTCGCAAGAGGTCATCGGCCCCGGGATTGCCATGGCGACCTACGGCGGATCGATGTTCCTCTTCCCGCCCAGAAGCATCCCCGACATCTGGCGCGACCCGCGGTTTGACTTCGCCGATACCCTGGAAGAGCGGCTCCTCGCGGGAGCCTGCTTCCACTCGCAACAGCCGCAAATCGCATTGCTCTCCGCGATGCCACCGGGCGCGGGCTGGCGGCGAATGGCGAAGAAGTACCACAAGAAGCTGGTCCACGTCCCGATGGGCCAATTCAGCCAAGAGACGATCCAGCAGTTGCGAATGTTCCATGTCCTCAACGGACGGCAAGTGCGAAGCTACGCGGAGCATTTCATTCGCAAAGCGTGACTATTCCCCACGCGGGTGGGGTTGTTGCCATAGAACGGTTCCGAAGTGAAGCAGTATGGGATTTGAACGGACGTGAATCAGTGACGGATCATGGAAATGCACGAGATTCGTGAACTTTGCTCATCGGTGTGCAAGCGTGGCCGCTGAGTTAGTTAGGTGGCCTCGTGGAATTCAGTTCAGAGACGCTCGCCCTCGCTCACGCAGCGGGCGACTGGGGCCTCGGCATCGACACTCCCGAGTCGCTCATTTAGGCTATGTCGTCGTTCCTCGTCGAGCCGCACTCATTGCATTCGTGTGTGTCATGTCTTCTTCCGTCTCCCATTCTCAGCCACTGTATGACCAGGTTGTTGTGGTCGGTGTCGGCTTGATTGGCGGGTCGGTAGCGCGAGCGCTGCGTGAGCGGGGAGTGGCCCGTCGCGTGATCGGATTGGGGCGCAATCGAGAACGGCTCGCAGCAGCTCAAGCGGCGGGGGTGATTGATGACATCGCGACCTCGGTCCATGAACTTGCGGCCTTCTCTTTGGCGGTGGTCTGCACGCCGGTGGACCGAATCGCGGCGGATGTGAAGTCTTTGTTGAGCGTGGCCTCCGCTGCGGCCCTGATCACCGATGCCGGGAGTGTGAAAGGCCCGCTCTGCCGCGAACTGGCCAGCTGCACCCAGTTCGTTGGATCGCACCCCCTGGCGGGTTCGGAGCAGGGGGGCTGGGAGCATTCCGAAGCGGATCTATTTGTGGGGAAGACCTGTGCGGTGACCCCGAGTGGTCAATCGTCGGAGACGATCCTCGCTGTCGAATCGTTCTGGCGTTCGCTCGGGATGCGAACAGTGACCTATGCTCCTGATGAGCATGACCGGCTCGTGGCCCTCACGAGCCATCTGCCGCATGTGGTTGCGGCAGCGCTGGCGGCACAACTGATCCCCGAGGCGTGGCCTTTAGCGGCGACCGGGTTTCGTGACACAACGCGCATCGCCAGTGGCGACCCCGGACTTTGGACGAGCATCTTGAAAGAGAATCGGGCGACGGTCTCGACCCAAGTGCGAAGCCTCATCGAGTTGCTCGATCAATTTGCCACAGCTCTGGACGCCGCCGATTCCTCAGAGCTACACCGCTTGCTCGCGGAGGGCCGCAACGCCCGCGAAGCCTGGCTGGCGGGCTGCGAACGACAGGGCGGATCATGAAACACATCTTCGCTGTCATCGCACTTCTGACCGTTCTCGCGACTGATCGACTGTCAGCCTCAGACCCGGTCGACTTTGAAAAGCAGATCCGCCCCCTCTTCAAGGCGCGGTGCTATGAATGTCACGGGCCGAAGAAACAGGAGTCCGGTCTGCGCCTCGACAAGAAGCAGGAAGCGCTGGCAGGCGGGGACAGTGGGCCAGCGATCGTTCCGGGAGATCCAGACAGCGGACTGCTTTTGAAGTTGGTTCAGTCGGATGACGGCGAGCAAGTCATGCCGCCCAAGGGGGACCGCTTGTCGCGTGACGAGATCGAATTCCTCAAGAAGTGGATCGAGGAGGGAGCCGAGTGGCCGGACGACCCCGAAGCGAACACGAGCCCGTGAGTGATCCTCGCGCGGGTACGAATGTGGCTTCTTTCGTTGACCCCTAGGGTGGGACCAGCCGCTTTGGGCGCTGGCCCACCATTCCGAAAACACACCCCCTGCATGATGGGCCTGCGCTCCAAATCGAGCCGGTCCGGCCCTACGGGGCTTGGATGAGTCACCGACGTTCGAACTGTTTCCACAGATTCACGACATGCAGCAGCTCGCCCCAGCTCGGTGCCGGGACCAGTCCTCCCACGACTCGCCGAAGGAACAGATCGAGCATCACCTGTTCTGCGGGGCGATCCGTATCTAACGTCTCCTCGGTCGTGACCCCTTCGTGGGTCCAACGGAGATCGATCTCATCTTGAAGGCAGACGTGTCCTCGTTCGGTTTCTATCGCAGCCTCGAACGCAGGAGGGCTCGCATTGTCGAGAGAGGCTGAGACGCGAATCGTAACGGCAACTTCCGGTGTCTCAGGGGTCCGCTTCGTTCCCCGAAAACGGAGTTCCCCATTCTCGGTCAGGCCGTTCCAATGCAACTCGCCGCCACTGAAAACGAGTAACGTGCGGCACCAGTCGATCGCCTGGATGAAGGCCGCATGATCCGTGATCGAGCATCGAAGTTCGACATCGATCCGCCGAATCGGTCCCAGCCGCGTCGCGAGCAGCTCTCGAAGCCGCAGCATCGCGGGAGTCATCCGCCACACCATGGCTGGGATCAACGCGCAGCCGTCGCGCTCGGCGTTCGCCAAGCCCTCAATGACCGCCGAAGTGAAGGGACTCGCCAGCGGGTTGACCACGAGAATCGGGACAGACAACGCAGAGATCCGATCCAACCCCCAGACGCCCAGCCAACCCGCCTCCAGGCAGAGAATCGCTCCCAATTCCGCATGCTGACAGAACGATCGAAAGCTGCGATGAAGCTTCCCGCCGCACACGCCAGCGACGCGATCAGCGACCTCTCGGCAATCGGCAAAGGCGGCGACGATCCGCCCGCGAGACTGGAGGTTGATCGCTTGTTGATATCGTTCAGCAGTCGGCGCACATTCGCCGCCGATCCATCCGATCGGGATAGTTTTCGAGTTGTGGCGAGTGGAACTCATTGGGCGACATGATAATCGCCACGCCACGTCAGCGTTACTGAGTGATCGGGAGGCTATTGCACGTGTGCCGGAGCCGATTCCGGTCACCATTCCGCTCGTTCCTTGCCGTTGGTCACCCGCCCGACTAGGCTGCTAGCAAGGGCGGAAGGGGTGCGTGAACCCCTGACCAGCCCCGATCCTTGACTGGTTTCACAGCCGAGTTCATGACACCACCTCCACCGAATTCGACAGCGTCCGACGGGTTGCCTCGTTTGGGGGCCGGGATTGCCTACGAGAAGTATCTCGATTGCGTCCATTGCGGGCTTTGTACATCGGCCTGCCCGACATATCTGGAGACGGGGAACGAGAACGATAGCCCGCGCGGGCGGATCTATCTGATGCGGGCCGTGACCGATGGGCGGCTGGAGATGTCGCCGACGATTGGGCGGCATCTGGAGCTGTGCCTCGACTGCCGAAGTTGTGAGACGGCGTGCCCCTCGGGAGTGCAGTATGGCCGACTCATCGAGCCGTTCCGCGTCGAGATGCAGCAACGGGACGCCGCGACGAAACCGGCGGGATGGTTTCAGGAATTGATTCTCTACGGCCTGTTCCCCTATCCAAAGCGGCTCGCATGGGCCTTGCTCCCCGCGCGGATCATGCAGAAGTTGAAGCTCGACTGGCTGATGGAGAAGACCGGGCTGATCCGGCTGCTACCTGAGAAGCTGCGACGGATGCAGCGGCTCTTGCCAACGTTGAAGCCGAAGCTGCCCGCCTTGCCGAGGATGTTGCCCGCGATCGGGCCGAAGCGGGCCAAGGTGGCACTCTTCACCGGCTGCGTGGCCGAGGCCCTGTTCGACCACGTCAATTGGGCGACAGCCCGCGTCCTGCAAGCCAACGGCTGCGAGGTCATCGTCCCGCAAGGCCAAGGGTGTTGCGGAGCGATCCACTATCACAGCGGGGCGGCAACCCCGGCCTTGCAACTGGCCGAAGCGAACACCGACGCCTTCGAGCTGGATGATGTCGACGCGATCATCATCAACGTGGCGGGCTGCGGGTCGATGCTGAAGGACTATGGGCATATCGCTCAGGAGCTTCGCCCAAACGATCCAGCACTTCAGGCTCGGCTGGAACGGTTTGCCCACAAGGTGAAGGACTTTTCCGAGTTCCTGGCCAGCCTGGGCCCGATCGCACCGACGAAGCCGGTCCCGATCAGTGTGGCGTATCACGACGCCTGCCATCTGTGCCATGCCCAGCGAATCCGGCAACAGCCGCGCGATCTGCTCAAGTCGATCCCGGGCCTCGCACTTGTCCCACTGGCCGAGTCAGACATCTGCTGCGGAGCGGCGGGGAGCTACAACCTGACGGAGCCCGAGATGGCCGATCGGCTCGGAAATCGAAAGGTCGCGAACATCATCGCCAGCGGAGCGGAGGCACTCGTCTCGGCCAACGCGGGCTGCACGCTTCAGATTCAGGCGATGCTCAAGGCCGCTGGGAGGCCGCTGCCGGTCTACCACCCGGCGGAGTTGCTTGAGATGGCTTACGCGGAGAAGTTAGAGGTGAGTGGTTAGTGCGATTGCGGATATCGTCCGGACACTCTCCCTCACCCCCAACCCCTCTCCCGGAGGAGAGGGGAGCCGGCAGGGGGAAAGAACGAGAGTCAAAACCTCTGTTCCCACTCAACTCTCACGACACTCATGCAAACCCAACGCCTGCTGTTCCACGGTCTCGAATCCTACGGCTGGATCGCCGCGTTGATTCTCGCGCTGGGAGTGGCGGTGGCCTGCGTGGTGATGCTGTTCCGGTATGAGCAGAAGCTGATCGAACGCAAGCTCGGGTACACCTTACTGGCCTTGCGGCTGGGGGTCTTGGTGGTGCTCGGGATTCTGTTGTTGGAACCCGTGTTGGCCTGGACGCTCGATCTCGAACGGTCGGGCCGGATCGTTGTCGCCGTCGACGTTTCGCAAAGCATGGAGTTCATGGATGCTCAGGCCTCAGCCACGGAAAAACTCCGCACAGCCCGGGCCTTGGGACTTCTCCCCGATGATGCGCCCATCGACAGTTGGGGTGCCGCACTGGATCAAAAGAAAGACCCGGTCTGGGCCGCCCCAGGCGAAGAACCCGACGCCACCAAGCTCCTGGCACTAATCGATTCACGCCGCGAAGCAGCCCAGGCGGCGATGGCGGAGGTCGACAAGCTGGAACGCGTCGAGATCGCGCGTCGGTTGCTGAAGACTGGCGAATCGCCGCTGATCAAGGAGCTTTCAAAGCTCGGGCAACTGGAGTTGTGCCTCTTCGCGGGGCAGGCTTCGATGCTCGATGAGGAGACGCTGGAGCGACCACTGGAACCACCGGGCGATGCCTTGCGGTGGACCTCGACCGACCTGCTCCAGGTCATGTCGGCAGCCCCCGCTGAGCGCGGCGGCCTGAAGCTGGCGGGGGTCGTGATGCTGACCGATGGGCGGGATAACGCTCACTCTGGCGATCCGGAGTACATCAAGCGATTTGCGGGTGGAGCCCCGATTCATACGGTGTTGATCGGTTCGGAACGGCGCCCGAAAGACCTCGCCATCAGCCATGTCGACTACCCGGCGACGGTGTTCGAGAACGATAAGCCGGTCATCAAGGCCACCGTCCGATCGTCGGGCTTCGATGGCCAAGAAGTCGTCGTGTTCCTCGACAAGCTCGACGCCGACGGACAACCGACCGGCGAACCACTTCGCAAAACGCTCAATGCGAAGGCCCCCGCGCAGGAGGTCCAGTTTGAGCTGACCGCCGATCAAGAAGGCCGTCAGCGATACCGCCTGCGCACTGAACCACTCCCGGACGAGACCCGCGAGGACAACAACAGCCGCGAACTCGCGATGCAGGTCGTCGATGACCGCTCCGAGATCCTCCTTGTGGAAGGCGAAGGGCGGTGGGAGTTCCGCTACCTGCAAGCCGCCCTCGCGCGCGATGAGCGGGTCCAGCTCGACGCCGTCGTCTTCAACCAGCCGTACATGGGGTTGCTTCCCGATACGTTCTTCCCGCGTGCATTGTCGTCCAAGGGCCTCAATGCGCAGTCGAAGTCGACCCCATTTGAGAACTACGACATGGTCGTGATCGGCGATGTCGCCCCGCGCGACATGCCCGGTGAAGTCTGGTCCCAGCTCAGCCGCTATGTCCGTGAAGAGGGGGGGACGCTGA
>JAYSVZ010000050.1:0-8248 GCA_043718305.1 Planctomycetota bacterium
TCGATTTTCGGGGGGCGGATATTATCGATGGTGCCATCGACACGGATTCGAATCCACCGACTGGCCACCTGCCGGACAAGCGGTTCCAGGAAGGGGATGCGGTTGCGAGCCTCGGTGTAGAAGTCGAACTCCAATTGCCGATCACGTTCACCACTGAAGCCGATGAACCCGCGACCGACAAGGCTGATCGCATCACCGATGACCTCAATGTTTGAAAAGTCAAAGACCCCCTCGCGGAGGCCGAAGTCCGAGTAGAGGTACTTAAAGGCTTTATCGGTTGGAGCGCGGAGGTTCGGCAGCGAGAAGATCTGCATAAACACGGGCAGGTCATACAGGTGGGCCTGGGTCACCTCGGCCCAGCCCTGACCTTGGACGGCCTGCGGTGACGAACCGCGGCCTTCGAGGTTCAGCTTTCCATAGACCGTTCCCCAGAGATGTTCGCGGTAGCCCTGGTGCTGTGCCCAATCTTGAAGCTTGCCATCGCGCAGCTCTATCCCCGCACCGTACCAGGTATTCTCGATCGACTGCGGGTCGACTTTGACACTGGCATTGAGCAGGAAGTCGCCGCCATAGAGCTTGCCTGTGATCTCTTCTTTTGAGCTGGGCATTCCGTTGGGCGTCGGTGGCATGTCGACTGGTGGAAGGCCCGCCGCGATCCGGTCCCCGATGACCAGAAACGGCCCCTTCACCTCCGAAATCGGAAGGCCCAGCGTCTCAGCGCTCTTGAGGTCGACCCGTCCGGCAACGGTCGACGAGATCCCGTCCCAGCGCCCGTCGAGAACCTCAATCTTTCCAAATGCCTTATCCAGAACGACACCCGCGTTGATCCGGTTATTCGACAGATCGGCGGTCATCTTCCAGGCTGCGGTGAGCGTCGGCTCGGGGGTCCGGTACTGCTTCAGGTCGAGGGCGATCTCCAGATCGAGCGGCCCTCGCGGGTCGACCTGCGCGATGACCGATCGAATCGATTCCGGCAATGTCCCACGCAAGTCGTCATCGACCAGGGCCCGCCGGATCGCAATCTGCGGCAGGTGCAGCCGCCAGTCGATCCCGCCCGCTGGAGCCACTTCGAAGAACGGTTCCGGGTTGTCTCCTGTGCCATCGATGCGGACAAAGGTCGACCCGTGCCACCCCTCGACCTGTTCAATGCGAGCTCGATGTCCGTCCCAGGCCAAGGCACCGGTCACCCGGTCCCACGGATACGGAAACGCTTCTAGCCGGATCACTCCCCCCCGGACCGCGATCGAAGGGAGCTTCACATCGACCAATCCGCCGGGCGACCAGCGAATCGCGATTCGCTGCAAGTCAAGCACCCCCGCACCGGGGTTCAATTGGTCCCACACGGTCTGCAAGTGATCGCTGGCTTTGAGACACGCCGCCTTCAGCGAAGCATCAATTGGCACATCGGTCGCATTCAGGTTGAGACCGAGCTGCCCGATACCATCCAATACTCGGTAGCTGCCCGCCCCCCAGACGATGGTCTCGCCCCGTTCCGCCCGGAGCTTGGTAAACGACCAGACGCCCTTGACTGGGTCATGATTAATATGTCCCGAGAATTTATTGAGCGGCAGGGGGAACCGCAGGTAGCTGATGTCGCAGTTATCGACCTCCGAATCGAGGAAGATCTGGAACTTCTGCCCGATTCCCGCTGGCTTGCGAAAGGTCACATCGACCTTCCCACTGCTGCCACGAATTTGCAGTTGCCGCATCGTGGCGGCGACCGCAGCCAGCTTGGGAGTGTCGAATGCTTTTTCGAGAGTGTCGTCGATCGGCAGCCCTTTTCCCTGGACTCGCAAATCAACTTCGGCCTCGGGCCCGACCCCGCGCACGGTGCCGGTGATGCTCCCCTTCTGTCCCGAGCCGTATCCCGTCATGTCGAAGTGGAAGGCATCACCGTCCTGCTTGATGGTGCCTTCGATCCCCTGGATGGGGTACGGAAAATACTTGTGGGCCATGCTCCCCTCGCGAACACGAAATTCGCGGAGGACCACCGGCGGAGTGAGTGACCCGTCATACGTGAGATCGACCTCGAAGAGTCCCTCGGGGGAAAGCAAGTCGTACAGCTTCTCGGTCCCGGGGGTCAGGTTGCGAATTCGATCATCAATCGGCAGATGGGATGCTGTGACTTCGACTCTCGGCGGATCGGCGTTGGCTCCTCGGGGAATCTTCCCATCGATCTTCAGGAGACTCTCTCCGTTCATCGCCCGCAAGTTCTCAATCTCGATCAGATCACGCGTGGCGTGAATGCGGCCCTGCACCTGATATAACGGGACGGGCAACAGTTGGAGCAACTCCCCATTCTCAATGCGGGCATCCACATCGTAATCGATCGAGGAGCCAGTCCCCTCGGACCAGGCACTGCATTTCAGAATCACATCGGCCCGCAAACCGAACTTCGGGATGAGTTCTGGACGATCGTCGGGCCTCTCGCGAACAATCGGATCGAGCGGGGCGGCGACCTCATTCGCGGTTCTAATCACGCCGTCTTCTCGATTTCGCGGCTCTCCCTTCGGAGGGACGGTCGCGGATTGAAGAGCCTTCTGATCACGGAGCGTCCGGGCCACATTGTTCAGATTCTTTCGAACCGTTCCCGAAAGTTCAGACGCCATCCCCACCAGCCGGTCTTCCGCTTGAATGCGGCTGGCCAAGGCGGTCACTTTCCAGCGTCCAGTGTTGATATCGGCAGTGCCTTCGAACTCTACGGGGCCGATCGGGTCAAGCTGCCCGCTGCCGGTGACTTCACTCCGACCCCGGGCTGTGGGAGTCATTCGCAAGTTCAGATTTGTGAGCCGAAATTCGATCGGCACGGGCGAGTCGCGATGCGAGCGCAGGAGCACCTCCCCGCTTTGAATCTCGACCTCGGGCCAAGCAATCCCGGCGGGCTTGGGGATCACGATCCCTTCCCAGTTCCATGACCCATCGGCCAATTGCTCCAGCACGAGATGCGGTCGCGAGATCATCACCCGCTGCACCGAAATCGCTCGGTGTTCCACCAGCAAATCGCGATCTGGAAAGATCACGACCTCGGGCAACTCGACCACTGGCTCAGCGCCGACTGCCGTCCCAATGCGGACGCCGATCAGTCGCACGCGCCCATCCGATTCCAGCGAGGCCCGTTGATAAGTCAAACGCAAATCGGGAGCGAGCCGCTTGAGCTGGGCATCGATCTCCTTAGCCAGGAGCCGATCCCCTTCTCCCCACACCCAAAAGAGACCCCCTCCGATGGCGATCACCAGGATCGCCATCAGCGTAAGCATCCATTGCAGGGTCTGACGAAGCGGCATCCGTGCCCATTCTCAACGGCCAAGCGGCCACCGCCGGGAACCCCCTTCCCGCACCGTCGCCTACGCCGATCCGGGATTCTCACCAGATCGGTGGTTTGACGCAATGTGCGTTTGATTTCGCGTGTTCAAAGGAAATCTTGCATTGCGCGAAATATCATGGCTTGCCCCATCGTCAATACGACAGACGGCTATTAACAAACTGCAATCCACCGAAAAGGAATCCACCGAAAAGGAATCCGATCCTAGCCCTGAAAGGGAGAAACAAGGGCTGGGCCTCGTAGTGTGCCGCCCTATCAGGGCTTGGCGAACAAGGCGGAATCGATTCCCAGGGCGATGCCGGCGTTGCCCTGGGCTGATCTGTCAGTGCCCTTTCAGGGCGGAAGAAGGGAGCATGCCCGAGACGGGGGCGAAGTGCGACTCGGACTCTGGCCTTGGTGATGGGCGACTTCCGCAGTGGAGGGCTAGACTGAGTCGCAATGTATTCAGGAAGTTACCGATGCGTTGCCAATGCCTATCGCAAGATGTGTATTTGAACCGAAATTGACCCACGGAATCCCCCTCCCGTACACTCCGCCACGACGAGACAGCACCGACCGGAGTGGAACTGATGCCCAGTGAATTCGGAGATGATGCCCATATCGATGCGCAGACCATGCGCGGTCAAGATTGGCCTTGCCTGCACCAGTTCTGCGTCTTCATGGCCAACCGCGTCGGTAAACTCCATGAGTTGTTGCGAAAATTGGAGCGTCAGGATCTTCGCGTGGCGAGTTTGAGCGTCGTCGACTCGGTCGATTTTGCCGTCGCCCGGCTGATCGTCGACCACGTCGACCATGCTCGTGAGATCCTGACCCTCGGAGGGCACACCTTTACCGAGTCCGACATCATTGGGGTCCAACTTCCCGAGTCGAGCCAGCCGTTCACGGAGATCCTCCAGACTCTGATGCGAGCGGAGATCAACGTCCACTATATCTACTCCATCCCCCAGGTCCGCAGTGGACGCCGCGCAGCAGCCCTCCACGTCGACAATATCGATCAGGCGATCACCGTCCTGAAGCAACAGGAGTTCACCCTCCTGAACGAAGACGATCTGAAGTTTGATGGCGACTTTTTCTAGGGACGCTCGCTCGCGACCAAGCTGTCGGCGAATGGAACAATCGAGGAACCGATCTGATGGCGTCCGAATTGCGTGGTCTGTTTGTCAGTGGCGATCTCATGCTCGGCGTTCAAGTTCTCGACGCGATGAGCACCGTCTGCACTGAGGTCACTCGGGCCATGTCGGGACGGGGACTGTTGGAGCGTCTGGTGAAAGACAAAGTCGATGTGCTGGTGGTCGATCTCGAAGCTGCTGCGCTCGACTTGAACGCCATCGGCGAGCTGACCCACACCACGGGACGCCCGCTCATAGTCGCCTACGCCCCTCACGTCGCCATCGCCCGGTTGGATGCCGCACGAGCTGCGGGGTTTGCAGCCGTCCTGTCGCGAGGTCAAGCCGCCAGCCAACTCGCAGCGGTCTTGTCCCAGGTGATTTCCTCAAGACCTCCTTCCAGGGCCTAGTCGAGTGGTGACTGTACCGTGGGTCAGGCTTCCCAACCCCGTCTCAATCGTGGCGTATTGCCACGAGATTCCATACCGCTCCTTGACCCGCCGGTTGGCACAGCGTTTATTCCATCCGGTGGTCCCTCGACGGGTTTCCACAGCTTCGGAAAAGATCGGCTCGGGAGCACCCACGAGTCGGGCCAATGTCGAGTAGTACTCGCGCCGCGTAATCGGTCGGTCATCGCTGACCAGAAACAATTCTCTCGCGCGAGGACTGGCGAGAGCTGCCTCGCATGCGGTTGCGGCATCGTCGCGATGGATCAAGTTCAACCAGGCCTCCGGATTGCCGCCCACCGGTTCGCCTGCTCTGAGTTGCTCCACACGGGCAATAAGTCGATCGGGACCATACAGACCCGCTAGCCGCAGGATCGTCGCGGTCGGTCGGGGCGCATCAATGAGAAGCTGTTCCGCTTCTCGGCAGATCGTTCCGCCTTCCGTCATCGGTGCGGTCGGAGACGTTTCGTCGATCCAGCCCCCATCATCCTGGCCATAGACGCTGGTACTGGAGACGTAGACCAGATGACTGGGCTGGCCTTGGATGGCGTGAAGCACATTTCGAAGTCCCTCCACATAGAGGTCTCGCTTGGAGCATGGGCTCGCGCGATCGTAACCAACCGAGTACAAGATGGTTTTCGCTTTGGGGAGCCGCGCCAACGTCTCCGGTTGCATCAAGTCAGCGAGGATCGGCTCGATGCCGCGCGCCGCCAGATCAGTCGCCTTGGCTGGTGATCGTGTGACAGCGGCCACCGATGAACCACGCGCAACGAACCGTTCGGCCACACAAGTGCCCAGGTAACCACAGCCGAAGATCAACAAGTCGAATGGCATGAAAACCTTCCGGCTCCCCTCCCCCCGGGAGCGGGGTTGAGGGGTGAGGGTGAGGGTCAAGACGATGTCCGAAATTGAAAAGGTTCCGCGCCGCAAGACGCTAGCCGCCTCCGCCACGCGGGGTTGGAGTCCAGGCTTTAGCCTGTCCGGAACAGCCTAAAGCCAGGACTCCAACTGATCACCGCAAGTCCCCTGTCACGGTCAGGTAGGCAGCCAGTGCCTCGCGCCAGGGCCTCAGGGGGCGGCCCGTCACGCCCTCGATCTTGCGGCAGTCGAGCAGACTACAGGCCGGTCGCTTCGCCTTGGCCCCGAAATCGGCGGTCGAAATCGGAATCACTGGTGTCTGGAGTCCGGCCAAGCGGATCGCCTCGCGAGCCACCTCGAACCACGATGACTCGCCGGAGTTCGTCGCGTGGTACAGACCGTAAGCCTCGGTCTGTACCAGCGCGGCGATCGCCTCTGCCACATCGTGGGTATAGGACGGAACGCACCGCTGGTCCGCCACGACCCGCACCTCGGGACGTTCGCGGGCCAGGCGTAACATCGTCTGTACGAAGTTCCCCTTCGTCCGCGTGGCCGCCTGGCCGTACAGGCCGCAAGTGCGAATCACGAAATGTTTGGGGCAGAGGCTCCGCACAAAGTATTCGCCCAGCAGCTTGCTCGCCGCATAGACGCTCTCTGGCCCCGGAGGATCCGCTTCGGTCCACGGGGTCGCTTGTGTCGTGCCGCCCAGACCGAAGACGAAATCGGTCCCAATATGGACCAGCGTCAATCCTCGTTGGCCGCACTCCTCGGCCAAGGACTTCACGCCCCAGGCATTCACTGCCATGGCGACATCAGGCTCCGACTCCGCCTTATCGACCAGGTTGTAGGCCGCGGTGTTGACGACCATCTCTGGTCGGGTCGCGTCGAGCATGCCGCGCACGCTCTCCGGTCGAGTGATCTCGCACGTCGCATGATCGACGGGGATCACCTCGCCGACAAGCTGCCGCCGCAGGTCAGTTCCGAGTTGGCCAGAAGCACCGATGAGGGCGATACGCATGGGTGAATGAAGGGTGAAGGATGAAGGATGGGTTGGAGTTCAGGCTTTAGCCTGTCCGGAACAGCCTAAAGGCTGGACTCCAACACCGGCAGCCCGCTCGCTCGCAAGACCGTCTCTTGCACCGCCAAATCATGTTCAGCGGTGAACTCCGTCACGGCCTCTTTGCGAATGTTCCGGGCCATGTCGGCGGCATCTCCGAGGTACCGCTCGTACTTGGGAAAGGTCACCGTCTGCGTTCCCGCCTTGTAGGCTCCGCATGGCTTCGCGAGCGAGATGATCGCGGTGGGGTTGTCGAGCGGCTGAATGTGAAACGTGCCCCCGGTCCCCACGACCGACAGATGTCGCCGCGAGCCGCCTTCCACTTCCAGACCGGTCGCTCGGACGGAAGCTGTGGCCCGTGGGTACTCGAAAACCGCCAGCATGTTGTCGACGAGCCCATCGTCGACCGGGCCGCTTTTTCGGGGGAAGGCACTCACCCGCTCCGGCTTTCCAAGCACGCCGACCACCAGATCGATCACATGGCAGCCCAGCTCGAACATCATCCCGCCCGAGTATTCGCCGTGCTTGAGCCGGTTGGCGGGATCGACCACTTTGCTCATCACGGTGTGAGCTTCAAATGGCTCGCCAAGAAAGCCCTTTCGCACCAAGTCCTTCATCAGCACGACAGCGGGGTGGTAACGGAACATGTACCCCATTTGCAGGCAGAGGTGCTTGCGAGTCGCCGTGTCGAGGATGCGTCGAAACTGCATCAACGACTCACCGGCGGGCTTGTCGAGATGGACATGGATCCCCGCATCGACGCACGTCTCGGCGTGAGCCAGCAGATGACGCGGCTCGGTCTCAACCGCGACCGCCTGCAAACCGGGGACGTTCAAAAGTTGCTCGACCGTCAGCCACGGCAGACCCTGAAACGTCGGCTGCTTCTCCGCCGCTCGCCGCAATTTTTCGTCAGGTTCGACAATGCCCACGACCTCGTAATCGGAGGACTTTCGATAGACCTCCAGCTTCCCGCTGGCATGACCGTGCGCCGTACCGATCTGACCGATTTTGATCTTGGACATTTGTTGAACCTTGGTGTTTGTGGCGACGCGTTCTACTTCGACTGTCTGACTTTTCGTAGGGTGGGCAGTGCCCACCACAAACGGTTGCGGAATGGTGGGCACTGCCCACCCTACATCTGCGAACTCAGACAGTCGAACTACTTGTTTTGCAGCATCTCGATCAACTTGTTCGCGGCGACGGCGGCGAACTCGGGGGCATTGATGTGGTGATCGAGTTCGATCAGCTCGGTCACCCCGTGTGTAGACCGAATGCCATCGTACAGAGCCTGTCGCGCGGTGGGATCGTCGAACGGCTTGCCAGTCTGGTCAATGGCCGAGACGCCGCGCAGTGGGATCAGGATCGCAGTCGGCCCCGTGGCGGACGCAGCTTTGCGTCCGATCTCTTCACCGAGTTGGCGGTTCTCGTCGGGAGTCGTGCGCATCAGCGTGACGGTCGG
>JAYSVZ010000491.1:0-4448 GCA_043718305.1 Planctomycetota bacterium
CGGACCAGTTCCTTACCGGGGCGGGATAGAAGGTGCGTGTGACGCTGCCGCCGACTTGCTTTTGCTTCGTCGCCTTGCGGGGCCGCTGGGGCACCAGTAACAGTCGCGGGCTGGCTCGTAAACGAACGCATCCTTCGTCATCGGTGTGGTCTGCGAGCCGTTCTTGTGCTTGGTGGTCTTGCACGGGAGTTTGTCGTGCTGGCCGGCGGGGACGGGTTGCGTGAGGTCCGCGCGCCGCGCCGGATTGGTTGCGGAATCAACCTGCTTGCTCGGCGCGAACAGCGTCACGCCAGCCCCCGCCCATTGCGGATCCGAACAGACCGCTTCTGGTCAAAGAAGAGAAGGTTGGTGGGGTCGTCGCAAACTGGCGGGTTGCTCAATACTGGGACGGGAATCCTTGGGTGGCGGAAGGAAACACGATCTACGATGCTTACTATCGATTTAATGAGTACGTTGAGATAGAACTCCAGAAACGTCAGTTGAAGGTTGATCGCTGGTGCGATCCCGTTGAATACACCAGCCTTCGGGCTCACTTTGACACAACTTGTTCACAGCTGTTACAGGCGCAATGGAGGGTCAGAGACCTCACTGCTGCGTTGGCGGACTTGAAGGATCTGGTGCATATATTGTGGCTTCAGGAAGTAAGAGCAGGTGTGTTGACATTGGTCTCCGGTCCAATCGGAGGAACAGTTGCCGTCGTCGTCTTGATCGAAATCGGATTGTTGAACGTGGCGATCCAAGCTTGCGAAGTCGAACTGGTCCAATGGACCCTGTCCATGAATCTGCTCGCTGGTGACTTCAAGGGTTCCCTGGACAAACTTTGGTCGGGCGAAGGCCTGACGAAACATGAACGCCACTATACACTAGACTCAGTGATCAACCATCCTTTGGCTCGCAGGAGTTTCTTCATGGGAACTGAAGACATTTTGCTGGGAACTATCGATGGCGGCGCAACTCCAACGATTACGTTCTTCGCGCCCCAGGACTGGGTTGGGAACGACAACGGGTGGCCGGTGCCAGCGCATATTCAATCGCTGATTAATCAGGCGATCATGGAACTGTTGGCTCAAGTTCCTTATAGCCAATTGTAAGCGGGCTTCAATCATGGTGAATGACCAAGACCAACGCGTCGAAAGGCGACGAATCACTGCTGGTTATTCACTGGTGATCCTATCGGTCATCCTGCTCATGCTGCGTATCAAGATCGACACTCGAGAGCGGCAACAACAAATCGATGATCTGCATCAACAAACCATAAAGAGGATGAAGGAGTTCGGCAAACACGATGCTGAAAGGCGAAAAATCTTTTCCCCTCGGTTCGACGATTATCCCGCGATTTCCGACACTGAGTTCCAAGCGATCTCCGGGCAGTGGGAGGTGATGCAGTCTTGGGATCTCGGTCTTTGCTTGTACTCGAAAAAACGAGACGAGCGCAGGGGCTTCTCGTTTCGGTATGGTGTGGAGATCGAACGAAACTTGATCCGCTACGGGCAGATCGAGATGCCCCTCCCAACCCCGGTTCCAGTGGATGATCGCGGGAGAACACTGGGGCCCTCCGAATCCTTTTCGATCAGCACAATCTGGGGATCGCATGGATCGGGAACATTCAGTGGTCAAGTGCTGTGGGACTCGCCGGGTTCTTCGAAGAGCGCCGCTGTTTCGCTTCAACGCGGAACAGCGGACCGAGGCCTATACCTGCTGGATAGGGACACGCTCTGGATCTATTGGATTGCAGGGTATGAAAAGGAGGCCCCGCTGCCGGATGGTATCCCGCTTAGGCCTCACGACATGTGGTCGCGGATGCTTGTTCTAAAACGGTTTCCGCCCGGCTCCTTGCCAGTGAAGGTACTCCACACTAACAAATCGGTCCCGCTGGATCGTCCCTCTGCAATTCAAAGCCCTCGTTCAAAGGTTATAAAATCCGGAGAGATCTTTGCTCCAACGACGGATGAGCTACTGAACCAGCCAGCCCCGGGTGTGGTTCGTGATGCATTACGAGAGATGATCCAAGAACTCAAAGAGCCGTAGTCGCTCTACCTCTGAACCCTCACCGCAAACGCAAAGATCCCCGTAGGACGGCCTTTCCAGGCCGTCCAGTAGTGTCTCTTGCAAGCAGACGGCCTGGAAAGGCCGTCTTACGGAGAACATATTTCCGACCGCTCGCCTTTCTTCTCCCGGTTGCGTACGTACTGAGTTGCGGCTGATTGCGGTTCAAGCATGGCCCCCCCATTGGTGCGACGATTGGCCGGGGCTAAGATGCCGAACACGAAGGAGAGGTCTGCCATGATGCGTTTTGTTGTGGGTGTGCTCTGTGTGTGGTGCCTGTTTGTCGCCAGCGACATACCGGCCAGCGCTCAAAGCTCCCGTGCGAAAGTCCCGAAGCTCGAGATCCGGGTCGAGGCGGGGAATCCGCCGCTCTATCGCACTCGCAATTTTGCGGTGAAGACCGACATCCCCGAGGACGAGGCTCGCGATCTGCTGGGGCGGCTGGAGACGATGCTGGTGTTGATTAGCAAGTATTGGGGGCGGCCCAATACGCAGTCGATCGATATGTATGTGGTTCGAGATGTGGCCCAGTGGCCCGCTGGATCGCTCGCTCCCGAAGGACTCGACCATATTGCGGCGGGTGGCGGCGTGACGCTCGGCCAGACCCAGCAGAACGCCCTCACGGGGGAGATTCTGGCCTCACGGGCCGTGGTCTATGCCGTGGCCGATCGCGGCACGCCGCAGCATGAGGCGGTCCACGCCTATTGCATGTTGAACTTCGGTCGCACCGGACCGGTCTGGTACTCCGAGGGCATGGCCGAAATGGGCCAGTATTGGGTCGACAAAGACCCGGCTGTGCATTGCCATCCCGAGGTGGTCAAGTACCTCAAATCAGAAGCCCCGAAGCAGCTCACGGAGATCACCGACCTGTCGCAAATGACCGGCGACAGTTGGCAGAACTACGCATGGCGCTGGGCGCTGTGTCATCTATTGGCAAACAACCCGAACTATGCCCCGCGGTTCCATCCGCTCGGCATGGCACTGCTGAACGGCCAGCGATCCAGCTTTGAAGAGGTCTACGGTCCGATGGCCAAGGAGATCTCGTTCGAGTATGTCCTGTTCCTGAAGAACTTCGACCTCGGCTATCGGGCCGACCTGTGCGGGTGGGACTGGAAGGCGAAGTTCTCCGGTGTCCTGACGCGGCCGCTCACCGCCAAGATCAAGGCTGCAGCCGGTTGGCAGCCCGCTCGTCTCTTTGTGAAGGCGGGCGAGACCTACAGCTACTCGACCAAGGGAGAGTGGGCTCTTGCCAAGGATGGTGAAAAGGTATCCGCCGCCGGTGACAAGGATGGAAAGGGCCGCCTCGAAGGGGCCATCTTCCACGACTACCAACTGAGTGACCCGATCGAACTGAGCGACATCGGCACCTTCACGGCCCCGGTCGAGGGGAAGCTCTTCCTCCGCTGCCGCGACTCATGGGCAGAGCTGGGGGATAACACGGGCGAAGTGTCGGTGAAGCTCGAGAAGCCGGAGTGATTGAAAACGACACCACCGATCAGCGAGAGTGACACGTTGAGCGTTCTCTCACCAATCGGTGGTGTCAGTTCGCCGGTCGCTCTCTCACGACGACCGGCGATTGGGATGTCGAGCAAGCTCGACGGTAGCTGGCTGCTTAGGAGCATTCGACAAATGATAGTCGTGGTTCGCTCCGCGAACCTACGTTGGATCGCGGAGCGATCCACGACTATAGATTGAGCATTCCTTAGTATTTGCCTGCTTCGTTGGCTGGGCGGTCGCACGAAATGTCGCACTGGTTGTTATCGCAGTCGTCGACCGTGTCACTGAACGACGAGCCGAAGGCGTACGACTTGTACTGGCCATGTCCTTTTCGGGCCGACAGTCCAGCGTAGTAGAACCCTTGGTTCACAGAACCGATCCCGTCCGCGACATCGTTTAACTCGGAGACGACGGCGTGTTGGACTTCCGACAGGCCGACGATCAGACCGATCACCAGGAGGGTGGCGACCAGCACGAGTTCTGCCGAGACCACGAATCCGACTTCATCATTCAGCAAAGCGCGCAGCATAGTGTTTTCCTTGAGACAGAGGTTGGTGTGAGCACGATTCTGGTGAGGCCCGATCCATCCTCGCGACGAATCGACCAAGTCAGATCCACCCCCGAGGGAACCTCGTTCACCGTCCCCTGCGCGACCGGGGGACGAATGATGTTCCAAGTGGATAGACCTGCCATCGACAAAGGCAAGTGGAGTGCCTTTCGTTTCGGTCGCTGACCATCAAGACAAGATGGTGAGACAAATGACTCGACATCATGACACGAACGGTTGACATCACCGCTTCCGGCAAAGGGCCCGACGGGACAATCACGTCAAAGCGTCAAAGCAGAATGAATGGCTATTCCTTACGAGATGTAAAGACCATGAAACAAAACAAGCCGCAGCCCTT
>JAYSVZ010000492.1:0-4437 GCA_043718305.1 Planctomycetota bacterium
GCTGGTTGAAACACCGAAAGCACCAGATCGAAGGCAAAGCCTACCGCAACCTGCTCAACACCTGACCCCGCACTTTCACTTGTGCGGGGAGGCATTTAGCGATGGGAATCTTTGTCTCGTTGTTTCGTTCCCAAGCTCCGGCTTGGGAACGCCTATCCCCGAAGCTCTGCTTCGCCGAGTCGCCGTTGGGTGGAGACCAGCCGCTTTGGGCGCAGGCCGGCGCAGTCCCACCATCCCGGGGACACGCTTTAGACATGGTGGGCCTGCGATCGAAGCGAGTTGGTCCCACCGCTGGTCCCACCCTACGGCACTACGCACTTGTGAGCGGCGTGTCCTGGAATGTACAAAACCACTCATCGGGGCCGCGCGACCAAGCGCATCTTTGATGACCAGCGGTCTACAGCAGGTGTCTCCATGGCCAAGAAAAAAGTCAACAAGTCGTCCACGCCGCCGACGGACAAGTCATCGGCTGCAAAGCCTGTTGCGAGTTGCGGTCTGTGCGGAAAGACCAAAAATCTGACCCGGACGGAGTGCTGTGGAAACTGGGTCTGCGACGATGAGCACAAGTACGTACTGTTCTCCTACGCACGAAACAGTTGCAGCCGAAATCACCGTCATTACACGCTTTGCAATTTCCATTTCAACGAGGGGCATGACGGTGACTGGAAAGAGTGCCCGAAGTGCCGCGAGACGTTTGAAACCGAGATCTACGTAAACTACGGCACCAACGAATACAACTTCGAGGTGCTGGCCAATCCTCCGACCTTTGAACCGACAAAGTGCATCCGCTGCGGCCAGGTGATCGACCTGGGAGCTGGTGGGTACTCCTCCAGCAGAGATGGCTACCGATGTGGTCACTGCATGTTGCAGTGACGGGCGACTGAAGTGAGAGGGTGGCCCTTCGCGAAATGCGAGTCGCGGAGCGACATCGCCTACGTCATGTTCGGTCGACCCATACTTCCGTAGGCTCCTGCGAACCCGACCGATACACTTCGCGGACGCGGGCCAATTCGGCCCCGTCGGGCGGGGGAGAGTCCCCGTCACCGAATTCCTCTTCGAACCAGCCACATCCCATCCCATGCAGACCATTCTTGTCACCGGCGGTTGCGGGTTTATTGGTTCGAACTTCATTCGCATGGAGTTGGCCGAGCATCCCGAGCTGACGGTCATCAATGTCGACAAGCTGACCTATGCGGGGAATCCCGAGAACCTGGCCGATCTGGAGGGGAACTCGCGGTATCGTTTTGAGCGGGTCGACATCTGCGACCGGGCCGAGATCGAACGCGTGCTCGGGAGTTCCAAGATCGACGCGGTGCTGAACTTCGCCGCCGAGAGCCATGTCGACCGCAGCATCCTCGACAGTGGGCCGTTCATCACGACGAACATCGTGGGGACGCAGACGCTGCTCGATGCCTGCCGCAAGTTCAACATCCCTCGGTATGTGCAGGTCTCGACCGATGAGGTCTACGGGTCGCTGGGTGACACCGGATTCTTTACCGAGGAGACGCCGCTCGCCCCGAATAGCCCGTACTCCGCTTCGAAGACGGCGGCGGATTTACTCGTGCGGGCGTACTACCACACGTTCCACTTCCCATGCATCACGACACGGTGTTCGAACAACTATGGACCGTACCAGTTCCCCGAGAAGTTGATTCCACTGTTCATCTCGAATCTACTGGCCGATCAGCAGGTGCCCGTCTACGGAGCGGGAACCAATGTCCGCGACTGGATTCATGTCCTCGATCATTGCCGGGGGATCGACGCAGCTCTCCGCAAGGGGCGGGTCGGCGAGGTCTACAACTTCGGCGGTCGCTGCGAGATGAAGAACATCGACCTCACCAAGCTCTTGCTGAAGCTGCTCGGGAAGCCGGAGAGCTTGATTCGATACGTGGCCGACCGACCGGGCCACGACCAGCGCTACGCCATCGATTGCGCCAAGGCCGAGTCGGAACTCGGCTGGACTCCGCTGATGACGTTCGATCTAGGGCTTCGCGAGACGATCGATTGGTACATCGCGAACCAAGCCTGGGTCCAGCGGATTCGGTCGGGGGACTATCTCAAATACTACGCCGAGCAGTACGGCAAGCGGCTGGGGTAGGCCACGTCGCCGGACTCTCCGAGTCCGGTGAATCGACGCCCGCCAAGCGGAACAGTCCCCAAGCCAGAGCGAACCGTACGCGTCCCATGAACGACCTCTCCCGAGGTCACGATGGTTCACCGGATTCGGAGAATCCGGCGACTCTGCGCCACTCGCTGACGCGTCGCGTTTCTGAAGCCCCGCGTGGTAGACGTAGGGGGGACCAGCGGTGGGACCACACTACGTCTGCCGAAACCCGAACGGTCGGCCTTACTCTAGGCACTCGTCCCCTCACAGGCGACAATTGCTTTCGACCAGAGGCGGATTCCGCCCGGGTCGCAGGAGGTCGAATGATGGCCCATCTGGACTCACGATCAGCGTTTCCTTGTCAGCGGATCGCTCCCGCTCCGATGAGCCGGAGGGGGTTCTTGGCGAGCACGGGGGCTGGGTTCGGGATGTTGGGTCTCGGGGCTTTGTTGGGGCGCGAGCCATCTCTGGCTGCAAATGATGTGACGGCTTCGAGTCTGCTGCTCCCGCATCATCCGCCCAAGGCCAAAGCCGTCATCCAGCTCTTCATGCTCGGCGGAGCGAGTCAGCTCGATACTTTCGACTACAAGCCCGAGGTTATCAAACGCCACGGCGAGACGGTCAACTTCACCATCACGGGGGGAACTTCCACCAGCCCCGGGCCGCTGCTCAAAAGTCCTTGGAATTGGAAACAGCACGGGGAGTGCGGGCGGTGGGTGACCGATGCTCTGCCGCACATCCATCCGCATGTGGATGACATGGCCTTTCTGATGGGGATGCACACCCCGACCAGTGAGCATTCCTCGGGCCAGACGATGCAGGTCAGCGGGTTCCTCACACCGGGGTTTCCGACCGTGGGGGCCTGGGTGAGTTACGCCCTTGGCTCCGGCAGCCGCGATCTGCCCGAGTATGTCGCCCTCCCCGACCCGCGCGGGTTACCGTGGACCGGCAAGGCGTCATGGACCAACGGGTTCTTGCCGGCTGTGCATCAGGCGGCGATGTTCACGCCGAACTCAGCTTCCCCCAGCCCCGATCTTTTTCCTGCGAGTCAGGCCAAGTTCGTCAATGCGGAGTCAAGCCGCGCGGGACTCGATCTGCTGGCGGAACTCAACCAGCAGCACCGCGCGATCGATGTGACCGACTCGCGTTTGGAGGCTCGCATTGCCTCCTATGAACTTGCCGCGCGGATGCAGTTGTCGATCCCGTCCCTGCTGGACCTCACTTCGGAGACAGCTCAGACCCAAGAGTTGTATGGCCTGAATCAGCCGGAGACCGAGGGGATCGGGCGGAACTGTTTGGTCGCTCGGAGGCTGGTGGAACGCGGCGTGCGGTTTGTTCAGTTGTGGGTCGGATCGGGCCTGACCGGGGCCAGCGGGAACTGGGACAACCACGGCGATGTGCGTCCCGGCAGCGATTTTGAGACGATGTGCCGCCGAGGGGACAAGCCGATCGCGGGGCTACTCACCGACCTCAAACGGAGCGGTCTGCTCGACGAGACGATCGTGATCTGGACCACCGAGTTCGGTCGCACGCCCTATAGCCAAGGGACGAACGGTCGCGATCACAATGGGAATACGTTCGTGAGCTGGATGGCCGGTGGGGGGATCAAAGGGGGCACGACCTACGGCGAGAGCGACGAGTTCTCCTACGCCGCCGCCCACCACAAGACACGGTGCTATGACCAGCATGCCACGATGCTGCATCTTCTCGGCTACGACCACACGCGGCTGACCTACCGCCATAGCGGAGCCGATCGGCGGCTGACCGATGTGCATGGGAAGGTGATCGAAGAGATCCTGGCGTAGGCGAACTGCGACGGTGGAACCCAAGGTCGTGTGACGACCTCGGGATCGGGTCGCCGCTCCGTTACTTGGTCTCCACAGTAATCGCAAACGTGATCGGAGCGGTCGGATCGCGGTCGTTCTTGACCAATTCGATCTCCGTGACCACGGCAGCTCGCTTCGGCTCGATCTTCAGGTAACGTACCTGCTGGCCGCCCTTCACCGTGAAGGCATACCGCGACTCCGGCACATCGACCCGGCGGATGTAGTCGGCGAAGTGGACGCCGTTCTTCAGCTCGTGGTCCTCGGTCTGGCCATCCGCAAAGTGCAATCGCACGATCATCGTCACCGACTTCTCCTGGACAGCGGGGAAGCTCCAGCCTCCGATTCCACCCAGCATGTGGATCGCCTTGATGGTGGAGTTCACCGGGAGTTTGACGTTATGCGGCATCGTCGGGGCTTTGTCGCCGAAGTGACCATACAGCATGATCGCGTTGGCGATGCGGTCCCCTTGCGGATCGATCAGTTGCAGCGGGACGCCGTCAATCATCT
>JAYSVZ010000493.1:0-14411 GCA_043718305.1 Planctomycetota bacterium
GCTCAATCTCCATGCGTCCCCAGGCAGCCAAAACGACCACCACGAAACGACCACGCGAACGCAAACTACCCAATCGCGCAATCGAAGGTTACTACACCCGATGGTCGCGGGGGTATCGGAGCGAATTCCGCCAGCCCGTTGATGGAGGGCGAAAGTCTGGTTTACCGACCCCGGCAGGGGTCTCAGAAATTAGCCGGTGGTTGAGCGCCGGTTGAGCGCCAGCGAAACCACCGGTGACCGACTCCAGCGATCAACCGCATCCCGGAGGGACAGGGCTTCCAAGGTGCGAAAACCTCGGAATTCGCATCACCAGCACGGTTTCGGGATGCTTGACCACAGCCTGACACGAAGCGGGAATGTCATTTCCAAGACTTCCAAGACCAGAAAAGTGAACCACGAAACACACGAAAAAAAGGAAACCAAGCGTCATCCGAATGTCTCGCGGAGAGGCGAAGGTCTGACTCTTGGGATGTGTCATCCGGAAAGTGGCTGCACTACGAACGATTTCCTCTCGGTTCCTTTTCCGTGTATTGCTTTTCGACCTGACCAACAGATTCAACAAAGTGACGGTCGTCTGCTTGAGGACGGACTAATCAGGGCGAGGCGGCTTCGGGGGTGGATCGGGGGAGCTTGCCTGGTGGGGCATGGGAGCTGCAGTGGCCCCCTGGAGCGGTCGCGAACCCTGTCTCCAAAACCAGAGGCCGAGGACGATCAGTCCCATCGCCGCGAACGCCAGAAGCTGGCCAACGATCTTCGATCGGCTTCGGATTTTCCGCTGAGTCTGCAGCTTGGCGGGAGCGAGTTCTTCCGGATAGCTGCCGGGAGACCAATCGAATTGGATTTCGTCGGCGGGGGGCGATCGGGTCTCAGGCGGTTCGATGTCGGTGGCTGTGAACTCAGCATCGAGAGGGGCCTCACGTGATCGATCGGGCCGGACGATCGGACCGAGTTGTGGTGGGTTCGCTTCGGATGAGGCGAAGCAGGTGGCCTCGACAGCCTGCAGCGTTGCCAAGTGGGGGGCGAGATGCGCAATCGGGGGTGACTTGCGAATGAAGGGATGGAAGTAGGTCCGCCGCAGTGGGATCAACTCTCGCTCGACGAAGTTGGGGAACCCTGCGATCGCGGGTGGCCACTGAGATCGCCCGGCATCGAGTGAAGCGGAAGGGTCATTGGTCCCGGGGAGTCCCATTGCCTGCGCCAGTCGGAGCAGAAATCCCTGCCGGGCCCGATCGACCGCGCGCGTGGTGTCGCCGAAAGCGAGATCACTCCTCAAAGGCCCGAGAACTTGCACCGGACCTTGATCGGAGAGCAAGACATGGTTTGCGCCAGCCCGGCGAAGCCCTTCGGCCTCCCAGTCCCGGGTCGCCAGTTCGACTTGCCTCAACAAATTGGTGGCCCCCGAGGGAGCGATCTCTGGCCCGGTCGCGGTCCAGGCGGCAAGCGTGACGCACTCCATAAAATCAATCGTGGTGACGGTCCGTCCCTCGTGTTGATCGGTGCCAAAATGGAGCAGAACCAACTTCTGCGGAGCCACCTGTTCGGCGACAAAGAGCGCCTCGTGAGTGGTTTGAAAGTGGGGGACCAGCAGCTTGTAGCCTTCCACAAAGAAGCCGGTCCGGCCCTTCAGAAGCTCATCCGCCTGCCACCGCGTGACGACCTTCTGGTGAACTAAAAAAGCCGCATAATCGTGGACTGGCATCTCAAGAAGCGAAGCGGAACGTTCTCGTAACTGATTCTGGAGCGAATCGGCCAAGAGCCGCGCAGCCAGCAACCGCTCCTGAAACTCAGCAGGAGTTCGCGGCGGGTCAATGGACGGCTGCGGAAAGGACATCCCAGATCCGACAAGGAAGGTTCACACCTTCCATGCAAACGGAATGCCTCCCATGTTTCAAGTCGTAACCGACATCAAGGAAATGCTTTGCAACGCACCTAGTCCGTCGAGTGTTGCAAATTGGCCACAAGGATTGTCCCTGGAAACCAACCTCCCGGCAGCATTCTTATCGCTGCTGCCACTCCTCGCTCGGGAATCTGACCGAAATCGGGCGGCGCTTGGCGTTTACACGTTCTTCCGGACCCGCTATATGTTCCCGGTTCTCGCGGAATTGACGATTGTGTCGGTTCGGCACGCGAGGTGACGGCGGACATGTCGAGCAGCGGCCTTCGGGCTGTGCTTGACGAGGCGCCGAGGAACCACAAACCACCGGGAATCCCGGAAGGAGCAGGGTGTGTCGCTGGAAGATGATGTCAAGAAGATCGTCAGCGAGAAGCTGAGTGTGTCCCTCGAAGAAGTGCTGACCAACAGCAATTTTATCGACGACCTCAAAGCTGACTCCCTCGATATCGTGGAACTCGGAATGGCGTTCGAAGATAAGTTCGGCGTGAGCATTCCGGACGAGGACTACGAGAAGCTGCGCACGGTGTCGGATGCCGTGACGTATATCGAAGCACGGAAGTAAGTCGACATGGCCCGTCGTGTTGTTGTCACCGGATTAGGCGTCGTCACGGCTTTGGGATCAGAGATCCCCGAGTTCTGGGATGCGGTCTGCGCCGGAAAAAGCGGCATCGGACGGGTCCGTCGGTTCGACTGCTCCGCGTGGAAAGTGAACTTCGGCGGTGAAGTGACCTACTTCAGCGCCGTAGAACACCTGCCCCATATGGAGAAGGAGCTCAAGCGAATGGATCGCTTCGTCCAGTTTGCCGTGGTGGCAGCGGACAAAGCGATCAAGCATTCCGGAATGGACTTCGGGACCGGCGACGCCTACCGGCATGGGGTGCTGATCGGCAGCGGGATTGGGGGCCTCAATGAAATTGAGGTCCAACACCAGACCCTGTACGACAAGGGACCGGTCCGGGTTTCGCCGTTCATGATCCCGAAGCTGATGGTGAATGCCGCCAGCGGGAACATTTCGGTGACGTGGCACTTGTGCGGTCCCAACAGTGCGGTGGCGACGGCCTGTGCCTCGGCCACCAACGCCATTGGTGATTCGTTTAAGCTGATCCAGAATGACATGGCCGATGTCATGGTGACCGGCGGCAGCGAGGCCGCGCTGACACCGATGGGGTTGTCAGGCTTTACACGGATGATGGCCCTCTCGACGCGTTTCGAGAATCCCGCCGGAGCGAGCCGCCCATTCGATCGGGATCGCGACGGGTTCGTGATTGCCGAAGGAGCGGGCGTTATCGTCCTGGAAGAGTACGAACACGCCAAAGCCCGCGGTGCGAACATCCTGGCCGAAGTCCTCGGCTACGGCATGTCAGCCGACGGCACACACATGACAGCCCCTTGCCCCGAAGGCAAGGGTGCCCGCTACGCCATGGCGCAGGCCCTGCGCGACGCGAAGCTCGATCCCACCGCGATCGACTACATCAACGCCCACGGGACCAGCACTCCCCTCGGCGACAAGGCCGAAACCACAGCGATCAAATCCGTCTTCGGCAGCCACGCCCATTCCCTAGCCATCTCGAGTACCAAGAGTCAACTGGGCCACTTGCTCGGGGCGTCGGGCGGCGTGGAGTTCGCCCTTTCGGTGATGGCCCTGCAACATCAGGTCGCCCCGCCGACGATTAACCTCGATAACCCCGACCCCGACTGCGATCTCGATTACGTCCCCATGCAGGCCCGTGGGATGAAGATCGACCGCATCTTGAAGAACAGCTTCGGCTTCGGCGGGCACAATGCCTGCCTGGTTCTCGGTCGGGTGTAACCAACCATCGCGGCATTATTTTCCGGCTGGTCGCCCCAAGGGAGAGTGCCAACCCACCAGCGTGCGGCATTGCTCGATCGCTTCCCGCAGCTCGGCCAGTTCGCGGATCTGTTGCCGAGCAGTGCGGCATTCGGTTTCCAGCCCGGGAAAGAGTCCGCCGGAAAGGCGTACATCAACCAGTTGCCGAGCCAAGGCTTGGATCTCTCCCTGCAGCCCGCTGCGGAGTCGTTGGACGAATAGAATCAGCAACATTCCGATCCAGAGGACTCCGAAGATCGCCGCTGGCAAGTAGAAGTCGGTCGCCAGGAGCGGCTTTTCGAGAACGAACGAGTCGAAGAAAAAGTTTCGCCCGACACGATAGAGCACGAACCCGAGGTACGCCATCAGACAGAGTTCATACCCCCCGCGAACCCACCAGCGGGTGTTGCGATGGGCGAGGGAGTGGATCAAATCGTCGGCTCGCGAACCCGCATCGCCGAGGAATTGCGACTCGATCTTCGAGGCTTGCTCCCGCAGTTGGTCGAGCGTCACTGGCGGAAGGGCGGACCGGTCGAAGCCCGCACTGCGGACATGACCTTCGACGATCAACTCCGTTTCGCGGAGAAGGGAGTCATCTAAACCGAGCGATGAGGCCCGCTGCAACCCGGCCTCGGCGGAACGGCGTTCTTGCGATTCGCGCCACATGCGGACTCCGTGGGCCACGCCGATCACAGCCATTTGAGCGGTACTTCGCGCGCGGGAGAGGCTCAGTGAAGTGATGATGGTGCCGAGGCCGTGGTAGCCACGAAGGACCGCCGAGAAGGGACTTAACCCCCAGTTCTCGACGACCGACTCCACGAGTCTGCGTTCCCATAAGCCCCGCGACTGGCCCAGATCACGACACAACTGCTCCGACATTCGCTGGGCCAGTTGGCCGCGCTGCTCGTGCAGTGCGGTCTCCAGGCAGGCGAGATCGGCCTCTTTCTTTTGAACCAGTGACTCGCAACGCGTGACCGCCTCGGAGAGCAGATCGACGACGTTGGCCCGGCGGATGCGAACGCGGGCGGCTGTCCCGAGTTCCCTGGCGAGGAGATCGACGAGCTGCCCCATGTCGCCGCTGGGACGCTGGCTCGACTGTTGCTCGCGGAGAGCCCGCTGCGAGTCGACAAAAAAAATGTCGGGCGTGGTGAACGACGCCGAGAGTTGCTGCGACCAATCAGCACGAATGTCTTCATCCAGGTCCGCATGCGTCTGCACGAAGATCACTCGACAGCCATCCGCCGCTTGCGCGAGTTCTTGGCTTACCCGCGCTGAGCGGTACTTCTGCTGCGTCGAGACATAGATCAGGACATCGCAATACGGCAGTAGCGTATGCAGTAGGGCAAGATTGCTGCCCGGTGTTTCCGTCTCGTTCGTATCGGGATCGGGACAATCGACGATCACGAAATCGCGGACGAGATCCGATTCGCTTCGCACCAATTCACAGGCGTCGAGCGGGAGCCCGAGTTGGGCGATGTCGGTCCGCTGGTGGCAGATGATGATTGGCTTGCGAGTGGTGGGCCGCTGGCGACCGGCCGTCGTCACTTCGGCCCCGACGAGGGCGTTGACGAGGGAACTCTTCCCGGTCCCCGTTCCGCCAAAGGTGGCCACGACGAGCGGAGCCTCGACACGAACCCGCAGGGCGTCGGTCCGTTCGAGAACATGGCTCAGGAGCGATTGCCCCTGGACCAAGGGGGACCAAATCGCCCCCGAGGTACACCACGCCCGCGCCCGCCGCCGCAGGTCGTCCACCTGGGCCAAGAGTTCGATCTGGCTCAAGGTGGCATCAGTCATGAACTCTCGCGGGTTGGAAAACGTAGGCCAGTCGCTCCGCGACTGGCACTTCGCAGACTGGCACTTCTCGCAATGTACCAAACGCTCAGTCCGGCAGAATTCTTACGAATTCTGCGACGTTGACTAGAGGTCGCCGGGGTTTCCGAACATCCCACCCTGGCCCGGGCGACCGGTGCCGCCCTTCAGATCGCCGCGCCGCTTCCGCTGGTACAGTTCCGACGGAGCAGCCATTTGCTCTGCGGGACGCTCGGCTTCGGGAGCCGCCACGAGAGCCTTCAGCGACAAGCTCACTCGCTTGCGGCCCGACTCGACTTCGAGGACTTGCAACTCGACCGTCTGGCCGAGGTTCAGGATGTCCTCGACGCGCTTGACCCGCTTGTGGTCGAGTTCGCTGATGTGAACCAGCCCTTCGATCCCCGGCTCAAGTTCCACAAAGGCTCCGAACGCCTCGACGCGGGTCACCTTGCCGCTGACGCTCTTCCCCTTGGCGTACTTGTCTTCGGCGTTGAGCCACGGATTGCTCGACAACTGCCGCATGCCGAGGCTGATCTTCTTCGACTCGGGGTCGATCGTCAGTACCTTGACTTCGACGGTCTGGCCCTCGGACAGAACTTCATTCGGATGACGAATGCGCGTCCAGCTAATCTGGCCGACGTGCAGGAACCCGTCGACACCACCGAGATCCACAAACGCTCCGAACTCCTTCAGCGTCTTCACGCGACCGGAAATCGTTTGACCGACCTGCAGGTTCTGAAGCAGTTCTTCGCGGATCGATTCGCGCTCTTCGGTGAGCAGTGCCCGCCGACTGACGACCAGCCGCCGCCGAGCGGGATTCACTTCGGTGACCCGGACGCGAAGCTTCTGTCCAAGCAGCGATTCGAGATTCTGGATGTACCCCATGTCGGCTTGACTCGCGGGCAGGAACCCACGGATCGAGCTGACGGTCACATCGAGACCGCCCTTGTTGGTCTTGGTGACCACGCACTCGACATCCATCCCGACTTGCAGAGCATCCCAATCCCCGGAAATGCGGTTGGTGCTGCGGGGCAGATTGCAGACGATCAGTCCCGCTGTCTCATCGATCTTGGCGACGATCACATCGATCGGCTCGCCGACGACGGGGGGCCGCTTGGGGGAGAACTGCCGCGAACTGACGACACCCGGCACGCGTTGCTTGATGTCGATGAACACATCATCGCCATTGAGCGACTGAATTGTTCCCGAGATCTTCTTGCCGACCGACAGGCCCGCGTCTTCGGAATCGGTCCCCGCGACCGGGGCTGGCGAGATCACTGCCGCCCCCGACTCGATCACGCCACTCTCGATGACAGCGGCAATGTCAGCTTCAATCGCCTCGTCGATCGCGGCCTCGCGAGGAATCTCAATCGGATTCGGAGGCGGAGCCGGCGGAGCGTTTCGATTCTTTTCTTCGCGAGCGATCTGGGCTTCGACTTGGGCATCGACATCGGCCCGCGTGTGATCACCCGGATTCAGCGATGGCACTGCCCGGAGTTGCGAGGGGTCCGCCGTCGGGTTCAAACGAACACGCGGTGCGGGCGCTGCCTCTCCATTGTCCGGAGCGATGGCGAGGGCTGGTGTGTCGGGAGTCGCACCGATGAGTTCCGCAACCGGTGTATCGGCTGGGGAGTTCGTGGGGGGAGCAACATCCTGAACAGGGGGGGCTTCTTGGACCGGGTTCAATCCTTGACCCGGGAGATGTTCCGTGGACATCCAATGATTCCGTGACGACAACAGTGAAGAGAGGAGAGGAGCAACGGTTCATCAACCGCCGCCGATGTGGTCTGGATTGTAATCAGATGTCTGTCCATCCGAAAATCCTCAAAAGGCACAATCTCCTAAACATTCATCAGCTCTTCGCAACCGTCCTCCGGACCGGCGCATGCCAATTACCCCTCTTTCCAAGCGTGACCTGATGGTTCTATCCTTGAATTCGGCGGCGCATCCCAAATAACGTAACGGCATCGCACGGGATCCGCGAGATGGTTCAACAGCCGAAGGATGGCATCCATGAAGACAGCAGCTCTGAGTGCGCTCCGCAAGAAACTGGCGGCGAACAGCCCGGTGTATGGGCTGTGGGTGACGCTGGAGGCCCCGAGCGTGACGGAGATCGCGGTCGCTCTGGGGCTCGATTGGGTCGTGATTGATGCGGAGCACGGGCACCTCGACTGGAAAGAGATCGTCGAGCATCTGCGGGCTACGGTCCGGAGCAATACGGTGGCGCTGGTCCGCGTGGCGAGTCTCGATTCGGCGTTGATTAAGCGGGCTCTGGATATCGGGGCGGACGGCGTGGTGATTCCGTGGGTCGAGTCGGCGGAGCAGTTTCGCCAAGCGGTGTCGTTCTCGCGCTATCCGCTGGAAGGGACGCGCGGGATCGGTGCCGAACGGGCGACCTGCTGGGGGCAGTGCTTCCCCGAGCATACCGCAGAGGCGAATGAACATGTGCTCGTCGTTCCGATCATCGAGACGGTCCGCACGATGCGGCAAGTTCCCTTGATGACGCAAGTCGAAGGCGCGGAGGTCTTCTTCTTTGGCCCCGCGGACTATTCGGCCTCGGCGGGCTTTCGTGGCCAGTGGGAAGGTCCGGGAGTGGCGGAGCAGATCCTCTCGATGAAAGAGGTCATCCGCCATGCCGGGAAACACTGCGGGTTGATTGCATCGAGTGAAGCGGACATCGCAGCCCGCACGGAACAGGGGTTCCGCATGATTGGTCTGGGGATGGATGCCGGGCTCTTGATTCGGTCGCTCAAGAGCGCCCTCCAGTCGGTCAATCGTTCGCCAAAGATGGTCGCCTCGCTGGAGTCGCAGCCCGATCCGCCGGTTCCCCTGGAGAGGCCGCCCGAATCGTTTCGGCCCGATCGCAAGGAGGTCATGAGCGCCCTCGGAACCGGCCCCCGTGTGGAACTGAGCCCCGGTGTGAACTTCGAGTGCCTCGTCGGTCGCCACAACTTGGCGAAAAACCTGACGACCGGGTGGGTCACATTCGGCCCCGATGCGACACTGCCGTATCATACGCACACTTTTACCGAGTCGATCACGCTCCTGGCCGGTTCCGCCAGCGTGGAGATTGAGGGGCGTAAGTACGTCCTGAAGCGGATGGACAACGTCGTCATCCCCGCTGGGCTGGCACACACCGCCCGCAACCTCTCGTCGAAGGACCCGGCGATCTTTCAGGTCGCACTGGCCACCGACAACCCGGCCCGCACCCTGACCAATCAGTTCTTCTCAAAACGCAGCATGGCGGACGACTCGACGGGGCTTCCCGGCAGCGAACGCGTCAATCGCTTCGCGACCGCCAAGCGGTTCGTAGCCGGTCCGAACACGGAGTTCATCGACTTCTTCAACGAAGACCTGCTCCCCGGCATCGAGATGAGCGGTGGGTACGGGCTGTTCAAACCGGGAGGTCGCCTGCCCGCCCATGTGCATGATTTCGACGAGTCGATCTGCATCATCTCGGGGGCGGCCACCTGTATTGTGGAGGGTCGCCGCTACCGCATGAGTGACGGAGCGACCGCCCTCCAGCCGCGCGGGCGGGTCCACTACTTCATCAACGAGACTCCAGGCCCGATGGAGATGCTATGGGTCTACGCCGGGCCAAAGCCTGAGCGGATCGTCGTCCAGGAACGCTGTGCAACTGAAGCAGGAGATCCGTGGCGCTGACGTGCAGGGTGCTGTATCACCCGCTGGCGACGAAACTCACCGTATCACTTACTAAAACCCGTGGTCTAAGGAGCAGGGTCCACTTCACTGGGGTTGATCCATGACCACGTGTGGCTCGATCAATCGCTGATAGAGTTCAACGGTTTTGCGACCGACCTCGCCGTGGGGGAGATCCGCGTTGTCGATGAACTCCCCATCGACAATCACGTTATAGAGCGAGAGCGGGTAGAATTCCTGGCACTCCGCATCCGTCAGTCGAACCGTCTTGTACGACAAAAAGGGCTGGTACGTCCGATTCGGCTGTACGATGGCGATGACACCCGGCTCTATCAGATTTCCGTCGATGTACATTCCGGTCGGAAGGAATTCCACGATGGGTGATCGGTCTCGGCCGGGCGTCGGGGTCAAATGGGCAGACGGCGTTCGCTCCTCATCGTCATGGCTCACCGGTAGAACCGAATTCGTGGGGTCGATCAGAGCATTCATGAAACAGGGACGCCCGCGAATCATCTGACCATTCGCGATGAAGATCCCGTAGGAACTCTCGGTCCAAAGCGAAAGCATCCGCAGGCTCGGATCACGCGGGCGACCGTTGTACGGCTCCAGATTAATGCGATGCTTGATCAGGTTCACCAGCTCATGCCGGACACGAGTCACTTCCTCCGGCACTGGGATCAGAGCTGCGGGATTGATGACCGGGAGAATCTTGTCCCGCCAAACGGGCGAGGACTCCGGGTTATTCTGGACTAGCTGCGGGGTGATTGAGTCGATCTCTGCTTTAGTGAGGAGGAGTCGCCGAACCGTCATATCGGGTTGCATGACAAAGACCCGTCCTCGTTCGGTGGGGACCAGAAGTTCACCATTGATGAAGACATCATCTGTATTCGCGATCGCACAGATATCGAAATGATCAATGTTCGTTTTTCGGCGAGCAAGATGGTCAGCGGGTGTATCTCCCGGTTTCCCGCTACATGCTCCCGAACTCCACCCTTTGACACCCAACGCTTGGACGATCGCCAGTCTCAGTATGGGCTTACCATTGTGAATGTCCCATTGAAAGTATCCATCACTCCCTGAGTAAGCGCAAGTCTCAGTCTCCGTGACTTCTCCCAAGACCGACCGAGTGATTAACCAAGGCAAACCGACGCGAAGCCCCAGAATCAATAGGCCAGCCACTCCGATCAACTGTAGCCATAGAACGATATGTGTCGAGCGGACGGACATTTGTGAATGATCCTAATCCTCTTCGTACTGCTCAACAATGAGCGTGACTGTATGCCCCGCTGTGATCGACCCTTCATCGCCTACAGCTGATGTTGTGCCTATCGTGACACCTCCACTAATTGTCGTGCCTTTAGCAATAGTCTTTTCTAATCCGATTTCGATCTGACCAGAAGTTGTCACAGTGCCAACTATCTCCGCAATCATTTTCAGCGACACTGTAGCTGTATGCCCCCCGGCCGCGTACTCTGCCCCCAGCCCTCCCTTCAAGACTCCATTTGCAGTGTTGCCATTCACACCCCACCCAGTGATCGACGTGATGTCTCCTGTCCGCTCGTCAAACTCAAATCTGTATCTCACATCGGCAGCAATCGTGTATCTGTCGTCACCGGAGACCACATCATCATAGACAGCCAGTGCGTCCATTCTGGCCGAGACTTCTCCTGGAGTATCCAAAAACCAATACAATTGGCCATCGAGTGTGCCATTCGACGCCCAAAGTCCACCATCTGCTGACGCTGGTGCTATACCATGCCTCGTTTCATGATCGGTGGTTTCGATGATATCCTTCCATCGCCAGCCATCATTGTCGTAGAGGTTGATTACAGCTTGCTGGTTCCCGATCTCGTAGTCACTTCCTGGCTTGACTATGCAAATTACGTGTTCTGCGTCCCATTCGGTGGCGTCCAGATCATTGAGTGACTCCAAAATCACAATCGCTTCCGATTCATCGGGCTGAAACGTGACTGAAGTTGGAGCGACATAGTCAGAGTTTGTCACCCCGGCTGCATGTCGTGTGGCAGACCCTTCGTTTTCAGGATATTCCAGATTGACCGTCAAAGAACGACTGATGTCTCCTGTTCGCGTGACTTTGAACGTGCCAATCTTTCGCGGATCTGGAGCCGGGTTCTTGACCTCGGAGAAGCTATTCCCGGCACTGATAAACACGAGCGGCTTCATGTAGTTGATCGTCACGACCGCTGGCTCACTGGTACTCACACCATCCTTCAGCTTGTACTCAAAGGTGGCCGGGCCCATGAATCCGTCCGCCGGTTCGTACGTAAACCAGCCCGTCGTCCCATCGAGAACCAGCGTCCCGCTGGTGGGTTGCGTGCTAACCACGAATGTGACAGTGTCCCCATTTGAATCGAGCCAGCCGCCAGAGCCATCAGTCTTTGACGTCAACCCATCATTCCAGGCCACGTTTTCTTCGCTGTCAGTGAAGAGCTGTGCGATGAACTGGTCATTATTGGGGAACGGAGTCGTGTTGTAGACGCTGATACTCACCGTCGCTTCGTATTGACTTGTTCCGTCGGCATCCGAGAGTCTGTACTTAAAGGAGTCTGGCCCCACGAAGCCTGCATTCGGCGTATACTTGAACCAACCTGACGACGAATTGAAGTCGAGTATTCCATTCGACACATTGCTGGTCCGGGAAAAAGTGACCGTGTCGCCTTCGCCATCTCGATATTGGATTCCATTTCCAGCGGTGAAAGAAGTCAGACTGTCATTCCACGCAACAGAGCCCTCTACGAAGCGATCGTGCAGTGAGTAGGTCATATCATCCATCGGTTCAGGCGTTGATCCACCGCTCGAAGTGCCCCCTCCGCCTCCATCTCCACCCCCGCCGTCGCCTCCACCCTCATCTCCATCGCCCCCAGATCCACTTCCGGAGCCAGAACCGCTGCCATAACCCGACCCACTCCCATAGGGTGTCGTTGCAACAGTCGTGCTTACGTTGACGGTGTAGCTATTGGTCATCCCCACCGAGTCGAGGTACGAAAACGAAAAGCTATCTGAACCCGAACCTCCGTTCACACTGTAGATCACTTGAGACGAGTTGTTCGGATCGAGATAGGCTGTCCCAGAGGTGGGACTGGTCGTGATGCCGACGAAGCCTTGCGAACCGACGGGCAGGCTAATCGCAGCCATGTGGACGCCCATGCCACTGTACATCGAGAGATCGAGCGTGCCGCTGAGCATTTGACGTTGCTCGAGGGCTGGGATTGAAGAGCGGGAGGACGACCTCACTCGCCGCGTGCTACGCGCGAGGAGCGACCGGATTACATCGCAAAGACGGAAGACGGAAGACGGAAGACGGAAGACGGAAGACGGAAGACGGAAGACGGAAGACGGAAGACGGGCCATGCTGTATCCCCTCAACGACGACCAACCCACGGGTGACCACTGCGTCGATTGACGAGCGGACTTATCTCAATGACGTTATAGTTGACTCGCCCATTTGGAATTGCAAGGGCTGCTCGAAATCTTTTCGGGAAGATTTTGAAAGTCATGGAGACTCGGGACTGGGTGCGGCAGGGTGAGCCCGTCAACAGGGGGGGGGCTTAGAACCGCGATTCAGAGACGCTCACCCTCGCTGGCGCAGCAGGTGGCTGGGGCCCTTTGGGCTTCTCTCTTTCGGCGAGACCGGCTTGCAAGAAAAGGCCGCCTCACCGGGTGATTATTTTCGACCACTGGCTCTAATTCGAACGTTTAGCGGAGGGCATCTGGGCCATCAGCAGTTCGATCGCGCGGGCCAGATCGCGGCACCCGCGTCCGAAGCGTTTCTCCTTCTGGGCCTGCTCCGCCGCCTGGATCGCTTCTCGATGGGCTGCGACTTCGTAGCTCCAATTTTCTTCCGCCGCAGATCGCCGGAGTCCCGCCTCGACTTCTTGCAGGGAGGCAAAGAGATCCGGTGATCCCAGGGAGACGGCCGTGCGGTGGGGCCGACTCAAGTTGGTTCGATAGACATCGTCGTTTTCGAAGCGGAGTTTTGCTTCCCGCTGGATGGCCAGGGCCTTGATCAAGAGGATCACGAGCGCAATCGACGACAAGGAAGAGAGCGTGGTCCCGACCAGCGGCCGGCCAAAGAGGATCAGACCGATCCCCCCCACGACAGCGAAAGAGATAAACCAAAACGCGACCAGCCAGAGCCAGCCGAGCGGATTGGGTGGCTCGTCGAACGGCTCGGGCGAAGGCGGCGGGACATTCGCGGGAAGCTCCCCGACCTTGGCGACGATCACGGTACTGTTGTCTGGCCCGCCTCGCAGATTGGCCAGATGCACCAGCAATCGGCACGCCTGAGCTGCCGAGAGTTCACGGACGATCGCGCCCATCTCTTCGTCGGTCACTTGATTGCTGAGTCCATCCGAACAGAGCAGAAACGCGTCACCCGGCAGAACCACAAACGGCCCCTCGAGATCGACTTGAACTGTCGGTTCCGGGCCGAGCGATCTCAGAATGATGTTTCGATGATTCGAAAAGTCAATTTTCTCGGCGGCCGGACCATCGCGGCGACGCATCTCCCATTCCAGGCTGTGGTCGAAGGTGAGTTGGTCGATGCGGTCGCGCCGAATTCGATAGCAACGACTGTCGCCCACATGCCCGAGAATGGCTCCTCGGGGAGAGAGCGTGAGTACGGTACAGGTCGTCCCCATCCGCTGGAACTCGCGGTTCTGCTCGCCCCGTTCATGAATGGCCGCGTTGGCCGCCACGACGGCGGACTGAAGCGAAATACGGGGATCGGCGATCGGACTCTTAAAGTAAGTATGCGGGATCGTTTCCGCCGCGATCTGGCTGGCGAGTTCACCGACCGCATGCCCGCCCATCCCGTCGGCCACCATAAACAGATGGCCCCGGAGATCAAACTCGGCTTCGTTCTGACTGACCTGAATGCAATGCGAATCTTCATTGTTCTGTCGGCGCATACCGACATCCGAGAGCGAGGCGAATTGAATTTTTTGCTCCCAGCGCATGGCACCCCCGACCGCCGCGATCACGACTCCGTCGATCATACCGCGAAGAAAACCGGTCCGCTATGCGGCAGAGCCCATTCCGCCCAGTCGATCGCTGGTTGCGTCGTCATTGCCGCCGGCTCAGTGACTCTTTAACCTCACGGCTTGAATCCCAATTCCCATTCGGATGGTGCGATGTTTGGTCTCTTCGGCAGCAAGGACTGGAACGTTCTCGCGGTGATCTTCGAGCGGACGGACCTGT
>JAYSVZ010000494.1:0-14389 GCA_043718305.1 Planctomycetota bacterium
AGCCATCGAGCCATCGACGTGGCCCATGACCGCTGACACTGCCACGGGGTCTTTGCTGGCGTCGGCCACGGTCTGGAAAGTGTGCCTCAACCAGTAGAACCCCATTCCAGTTTTGTGGATCTCCGCAGCAATGGCCAGCCGCTTGAACCCGGAGCCGATCAGGTCTCCGCGTGCCCCGCTCTCGCTGACGGCCAGCATTGGCCCCCCGTGGTCCGAGAGAAACGCCAGCGTCTCCATGCCCGCTTTGGGGTTGCTTCGATCCTTCATGTATTCTGTGATCGCAGCTTGAGTCTCCGGCCAGAGCGGAATCTTACGTCCGATCCCAGTTTTTCCCCGTGGGCAATCGAGCCACTCACCTCCCACTTGGTCCAGTCTCAGGCGAGACACATCGCTGTTGCCCAGCCCTCCGTTGATGGCCAGCAACACCATCGCCTTCCACTTCGGATCAGCCACCGCAAGCATCGACTTGATCTCGGTCATCGTGAGCAACTTCTTGCCCTTGCTGGCTCGCTCGATTCGCTTGGCTCGATTGGTGGCAACCGAGAAGTCTGGACCGAATCGCGGCATACGCTCCAGATGTTCCGACTCGAAAGCCCACTTGAAAATCATCCGACAGATGATGACCATCTTCGTGAGTCGCGTCTGGGAATACTTCGTGGCCACGGCCAGCCTGAACGATGCGAAGTCTGTCGGCCTCATTTGTTCCGGGTCGGTGTTCCTGCCGAAGTGTTCCACGACTTGCCGCCCAATGCGGATGTACTCGTTGAGCGTAACAGACTCTAACTCGCCAGCCACCCGCAGGTCATCGCACCTCTTGAGCCAAAGGTTCACGGTATCGCCGACAGTCAGGGTTGTCGCCGACAACCGCCGGGGGATGCGACCGGCTTGCAGATCATCGCGTTCGTCCAGATACTTCTGGAGTGCTGCGTCAGGATCAGCCCAGACGCCGAAGAAATGCACCTTGCCTCGAATCTTCTTGCACCACTGCCTGTTGCCGTGTGCTGTAAGTGGATATTCGGCATAAGGTTTCTTCGGTTTCTTGGCGGAGACAGGTGGCATGCTTGCCCTCTTGTGGTTTGCGGATCGGTTGTCGTCGTGGTTGTCGTAACCATATCGCGAACCGCAAGAGAATGCAAGTTGTGAGGTAAATGCCTCACATGACCGAGTGGTGGAATGGCAGACACACGGGACTTAAAATCCCGAGACTCGAAAGGGTCGTGCGGGTTCGAGTCCCGCCTCGGTCAATTTGACAATCAGAAACTGATCGCGACACGAGAACCCGTGCTGCCGCTGATCGCCTCGATATCGACGCACGCAAGCGTAGAAATCGTTTCGCGGGAGAAAATCCATGAGCTGTGAGAAGCTCAACTTTCCGGAATGCATCAAGCTCTCTCCACTCTGAAAACGGGAAAAGTCAGAGTGGCGAACAGCCTGCCGAATTGAAATCGTGCGAGATTCGAGAAGTCGAAAGCTGTGGAAAATGACTCGCAGTTCATGCGTTCACGAATAGTGATTCTCCGCGCGGTCAGGAATGATGTCATGACTCGAACATCGCTTTGACACTCGGCCCTCACCCCCAACCCCTCCGCCTCTCCCAGACTGTTGAAGTCAGTGGCATGGGCGTCTCGCCCATGCGATTTCCCAGGGATTCACGGGCGGGACGCCCGTGCCCACGGGGCTTTTTCAACAATCCCAGGGGGAGAGGGGAGCTGGAAAATGGCATCATTTCGTCCGCGCGGAGAATAGTGAGCCGGACAGTTCTGTTGAAGAATTGGAATTCGGCTTAGTTAGGGCATGGTCCAAAACAACTTCCCGAATTGATTTGGAACAGAAGGTCACGAAGGAAACGAAGGGGTCAATCCAAAGGCTCTTCGTTTCCTTCGTGACCTTCTGTTCAAATCCTCCTGTTCAAATCGGGATGTTAGATTGGACCAGTTCATTAGGGATTTCGGGAGTTACTCCTGCGATCGTGGGACATACCGGTTAGTCTGATCCACTGAGTCGCTGGCGATTTCGGAAAAATCGTCGACAATACTGTGCTTCCTCACTCCCCACTGCGTTAGCCATCTGCCATGTCCGAATCCCCAGCACCCGACCGCCTGGAAGCTGCCCGCCTGGAGAAGCTGAAAAGAATCGTCGAACTTGGCCACGACCCGTACGGCCAGCGTTTCGATGACCACCTGTCGATCCGCGAGGCTCGGGCCAAGGCTCCTGCCGAGAACGGCGTCGATGGCGAGACCGTCCGCGTCGCGGGGCGGATCATGCTTCAGAACGACAAGGGCAAACTGAAGTTCTTCCACATCCAGGACATGACCGGCCGCATCCAACTCATGGTCAGCAAGGCCGACTGTCCGGAGCCCGTGTGGCTGCTGATCGAGCAACTCGACCTCGGCGACATCGTTGGCGTGGATGGCCCGGTGAAGCGGACGCGGACCGGCGAGATCACCGTCTTCATCCAGGATCTCAAGATCCTTTGCAAGTCGCTGACTCAACCGCCGGAAAAGTTCCACGGTGTGAGCGACATCGAGACCCTGCTGCGGCACCGACACCTCGACTTAATCTACTCCGAAGGCGTGCTGGAGCGGATGCTGCTCCGTACGCGATTGATCGAATCAGTGCGGACAACGCTCAAGGCCCGCAAGTTCTACGAGACCGAAACGCCGGTCCTGCACGCTATCGCCGGGGGAGCGGCGGCCCGTCCGTTCACGACGCACCACAACGCGCTCGACATCCCGCTTTATCTGCGGATCGCGCTGGAACTGCATTTGAAGCGGCTGATGGTCGGGGGGATCGAGCGGGTCTACGACATGGGCCGCGTGTTCCGCAACGAGGGGATCGATGCCACGCACAACCCCGAATTCACGATGATCGAGATCTACCAGGCGTACGGCGATTACCGCTCGATGATGGACCTGTCGGAGGCGATCATCACCGACTGCGTGCGAGTGGTTCTCGCCGATAAGGCCGCCCGTGCGTTGGCCAAGGGCGAGACGCCACCCGACCAAGAGCGGCTCGTTCTCCCCTGGGGCGACACCGAGATCGACTTCACCCCGCCATGGAAGCGGGCGACCTACTCCGATCTATTCAAAGAGTATGTCGGAGTCGAGATCACCGACCTCCCCGCAATCATCCCGATCGCCAACAAGAAAGGGATCGAAACCACCAACGTCCACCCGGACGTGATCGTCAGCGAGGTCTTCGAGATATTCGTCGAGGACTCCCTCGTCGGTCCGGTCTTCGTCATCGACTACCCCGCAGCCATCTGCCCGCTGACCAAGCGGAAGCAGGACAACCCGGCCATCGCCGAGCGGTTCGAGCTGTACATCCAGCGGATGGAGGTGGCCAACGCCTACACCGAGCTCAACGACTCGAAGCTGCAAGAGGAACTCTTCCGCACGCAGTTGTCGGGGCTCTCGGAGGAAGACTCGATGGCCAAGATGGACCACGAGTTCGTCGAAGCCCTCCGCTGCGGCATGCCTCCGGCTGGGGGACTCGGCATCGGCATTGATCGCCTGATTATGCTGCTGACCAACAGCCGCAGCATCCGCGACGTGATCTTCTTCCCACTGCTGAAGCCGGAAGTGCATGGAAACCCACGCCATGAACGATCCGATTGTTGAAGAGGTTCTCCGGGTCCGAGACGCTCACGCGGCCCGCTTCCACTACGATCTGGATGCCATCTTCCAAGACATCAAGGAGCGTGAAAGGCAGAGCGGGCTCATCTTTATAGACGGCGTCGCTCGTCAGCCTGCGCCGAACCCAGTGCCGCAGTCGACTGGAGCAACCATTTCGGCGGGCACCGAATTCTCAGTCGCTCCAGTCGGCTGAGATGTAGCGAATGCAGCTCAATGACACCTCGATCGCCACAATTTGGCCAAACTGAGCGATGTCATGCGTGGTTGGAAAGCCAACGGCCAATGTAATCGGAATCGGAGGGCTGCTGGATGCCGAAATGCGAACGCAGCCACGGCCAGCTGGCGATCACCGTGGTGACGAGCAGTCGTCGGGGGCCACGCGAGAAAATTCGCGGAGTGTCACGCCTGGGAGGCCCTGGCTCTGTCGGCTTCCGCGCGGCGTGTCGGGTGAACACCGAGTCTCCCTTTTTCCTGAAAAAAGCTGGGATAGCTCGTCCGGAGAGGGTACAATTCACGATCCAACATCGCGGGTCTGCGTTCGTCATGGCCCCTCGCTGTCGCCGAGCTTCTATTCTCTGTTCCTCTTGCGGTCACCCATCCCACAGTTCGTGAATCCCCGGTTCCGCAGGCAGGAGGTCTGCATGGTTCGAACGCGGTCAGTTTGCCTGACCAGCCAGTGGGCTGGGGCGCTGGCGTTCTGCGCGTTCGTCACTTCGGCCATCGCGCAAGTCGCTCCTCCCGCCCGGACGCCGATGATGGGGTCCGCAGCCGGGGCGGGCGGGGCGGTCCCCTCCGAAGCGAAACCGGCTGCCCCCGAGCCCAAGCCGCCCGTCCCCACGGATAAAAGTCAACTCCCGCAGCCGACGCCGAAGGCGATTGTTGATCCTGAGCCAAAGCGGGCCTTGCCGGGTCCGTCGGTGCGGTTGGATGAGAGCGTACCGGCCTTTCATATTGCCAAACTCTTGCTTCAGGGCGAGGTGCTCGGCGATCGCGCGGAGTTGACGGCAACACTCGATCTCGACATCAATCGTGACGATGGCCGCTCGTACGATGTGCCGCTGCGACTGACGCAGGCCCATATCCTTTCCAAGGAGTACACCGGTCCCGGACGCGAAGGTCCAGTTGTCGATGGCCCCGTCGAAGAGGGGGTCGTTTGGCGGTTCTCCGGACGCGGGACGCATCAACTCAAACTCAAGATGTGGGTTCCGATTCGGTTGTCGCCCGCCGGAAGGGAGCTGGTGTTGTCGCTGCCGGCCATGCCGCCGGGTTTTGATGCCCAACTGGAACTAAAGATTCCTGGACCGCCGGTGCTGGTGCGCTCGAGTCGCGATCTGACGATCTTGTCGACCACGCGCGAGGCCGCCGCATCGGTCCTCGCGGCAAATGTGCGGGGGACGCGGCTCGATCTTCTCTGGAGCGAACCGCCCGAGGTACAAACCCAGTTTCGAGATGTGAAGACATCGGTCGTACTCCGACGACTCGGCGAACGGGTGCAGGTCACTGCGGATCAGTCATTGCAACCCGAGCACCCCGGCGTGAAGGATGTCGACATCAAGCTCCCGACGGGGTTCGAGTTGGACGATTTGACGGGACCGTTGGTGCGGAGCCACGAGGCGATTGCCGGGCGACCGGGCTGGCGGAAGGTTCTGTTCCGCGACCCGGGCGAAGAGCGGATTGACCTCAATCTGGTGCTCTCGACAGCCTGGAATGCCAGTGGCGGAACGTTGTCGTTTGACGGATTCGTCGTCCCGGAAGCCCGCCGGCAGAGCGGTGTCATTCGCCTGCAAGAGTTCACCGGATACCAGATGGTCCCGCGCCCGGGACAGTTCGTGCGGCGCGACGCTTCGGCCAATACCCAAACGTCCGAGGTCTTCGAGTTCACGCGACAGCCGTTCCAGATCGTCTGGGATGCTCAGCGACTCGCCCCCAAGTTCGCCGTTCGTCCGCACCATCTCCTCTTTGTCAGTCCCGGTCGGCTGATCCTCGATTCGCGATATCAGTTTGAGACCGATTCCGGCACGATCGAGCAAGCCGAACTCCTGTGGGATCAGGCCGCTGCCGAAGGGTGGCGGCTCGACCCCGCTTCCGTCACCGGCGATGCCCAAGTCTCTCCCGAGGCCGATCAGCTCCGGCGGAACGGATCGCTCCTCATCACATGGAAGAAACCGCAATCGGGTCGCTTCGAGTTGAAGCTGCGACTGGTTCGTGACATCTCCGAGGAGACGACGGGCACTTCGTTGACGCTGCCGCTGATCCGCCATGCGCGGCGTCTTCCACCCGCCCTCATCATCGGTGCCGAGGACCAGCTCGCCACGCAGCTCACCCCCGCCGACATGGCCGATGTGGAACCGCTTCCGACAAAAGTTCTGATCGATGATTTACCGCTCGCAATGCGCGGGCAGGTGCAGCATCAGGTCCAACTCTCCCCGATCCATGCCCCGCTCGACCTGACCTGGAAGGCCCAGCCGCGATCGATCACCGCCCACTCGGAAGTCGAACTTCGCAAGGCGGGCGACGGACGGATTCAGGTTGAGCAGACGGTCCGTTACTTGGCCAAGCATGGTCGGTTATCGGTGATTCGGTGTCAGATTCCGAAGGGGCTGCTGAGCTTGATCCCCTCGGGTGCCACTGATGCGGCGATTCGATTCACGATCGATCAGCAAGTGCTGGCGACGCGCATACAGAACGGTGTGATTGAGGCCCCGCTCCCCGAACCACGGATCGGCGAGGTCAGCGCCCGTTTCGAATTCGCAGTCCCGCTGGCCTCCGAGACCGAGGTGAGTGCGGAGATTCCGTTCCTGACGCCGATCGATGTGGTGCTTCCCACACTCCGTGTTCGCATCCCGGAGGGGGAACCCCTGCGCGTGGCGACTGGCGAGAACTGGCAACCGGTTCCGACCTCGCCGGATGCCCTGCTGTGGATTGCGAACAAGGCGACTTCCATTCCCTTGACGCTCGTCGCCAGGCAGTCGGCTTCGTATCGGTTCAGTGTCGAACGGGCCTTCTATCGGACGCGGTTTGATGGAACCGGGTTGCTGGAGGGGCTGTGTGAATTTCACTGGAAGGGGGATGCCCGCGGGCTGCCGCTAAAGCTGCCCGAAGGATGCGAACTACTGGCGGCGATCTTCAATGGGCGGTCGCTCGATCCCGCCGCTGGCCAAGTGGTGATCGACGCCGGTTCTCCATCCCAACTCATCTTTCGGTTGCCCCCCGTCGAGGGCGAGTCGCGACTGGCTTTGCACTATCGATCGATGAAAGCCATCGGCTTCTCGCATCGCGATGCGCGCACGCTGTGGATGCCGAAGCTATCGAGCGATGTGTCCGTGGTGCGGTCGCTCTGGGAGTTGGAATTGCCAGCGGGGCGGCACTTGTTTGTTTCGCCGGGGAACGTCATGCCAGAACAGGAGTGGCGGCGGCAGGGGCTGATCTGGACTCGACAGCCGACCGCAGCCTACCTCGCGGAACGGGCCGAGCTGACCCAAGAAGTGGGACGTCTGGCAGTGCTCAATGGGAATGGAGCGGTCTACGCATTTAGCAACATCGGTCCCATTGAAGAGGTCCGGTTCCAATCGATGACCCGGGCGCTGATTGTCTTGCTCGGGGCGGGGATGACGTTGGCCATGGGGTTTCTGTTCTGGAGCGTCCCGGCGAGCCGCAACATGCTGGCGCTCTTGCTGATCGCCTTTACCGTGAGCTTGCTGAGCTTGTGGTTCCTGGAGCCGATTCAACTCTTCCTGCAGCCTGCCCTGTTCGGAGCGGTGCTGTCGGTGTTGGCGACGCTGATCGATCAACGCTCTCGTCCGGCGGCGATTCCACCGCTCTATATTCCCCCCCAACCCGCAGCGCCCCCGCCGAGCATGGTCGCCCCGGGACCGGTCTCACCTTCGAACCTCGAACCGGGAAACCGCGGCAGCTCATTGACTCGCCTGCGCGGCCCCGGTCCGGTCGCTCCCACGGCGGTCTATCAACCCGGTTCCTCTGAGGTGTCCTCATGACACCGGGGCGTTGCCTGCTGCTACTGGGGCTTCTCGGGAGTTTGCTGGGGGGACTGGCGACGAGCCTTCCCGCTCAGGACCAACCGACTTGGCGTTCGATCGATCCGCCCGCTGACTGGGTGGCGCAGGTCCGAGGCGGACGCTGGTCGCGGGTGACTTCCGAGGAATGGGAGTTACTGCAACGCTTCGCGATGGCCCCCACCGAACCTGACTCGCCGGTTCTGATGCATGCGCTCTATCGAGCCACCTTCGATGGGACCGACCTCCGCGACGGAACGTTCACCTGGACGCTGCAACCGGCTTCCGAAGGGGTGGGGTTCGCCGATCTCGGTCCGACGAATCTGGCGGTCGAGAAGTTGCAGTTCGAGGATCAGCCCGCACTCCACGGGATTGCTCCCGATGGGCGCTGGCTGCTTCAAGTTCCCCGGGAATCCAAGCCATTGCGGGGGCTTTGGTCGCGGCGCGGTGCGGTCCGACTGGGGGATCCGCATTTCGATCTGACGTTTCCTCGGGCGCTGGCCTCCGAGGTGGAACTGCGCGTCCCTGCCGAATGGACCGTGGTGGCACAAGGCGCCTCCCTCCCCGCGACCGAAAGTCGCGAGGGGGCGACCACCCTCTGGCGCTTTGCGATGGGACGGCAACCGACGTTGCAGCTTCGCATGGAACGTCGCACCAAGGCGACCGAGGCCCGGTTGCTGGTCAAGGAGACCTCGACCTATGGGGTCACGGCGGCGGATGATCTAGTCCGCGTCCAATCGAACTGGGAGTGCTTCGTCGATGGGGGCTCGTCGGCGATCTTGAAGCTGGCGGTCCCCAAGACCCTGCGGGTTTACAACGTGCTGTTGGGTGCCGAATTGCCATTGCGCTTTGAGCGGCAACTCGGCAGTGAGGCGGACCAGATCGATATCCCGCTGCGATCGCTCGGCGGTCAGCGAGTGACCATTCAGCTCCTCGGCGAGGCCCGCGCGGACCGTACGTTCACACTCCCGCGCATCCGTCCCGCCAATGCCGACTTACTCGAAGGCACGATTCGCGTGGCGGTGGATCGACCGCTCCAGGTGATGTCGATGCAGCCGGTCGGGCTGCGGCAAGTTCAAATCACCGAACGCGATGGCCAGGAGGTCTGGGCTTATGAAGTGACGGCCAGCGACTCGCAACTCGCGGTGAGTCTGGGTGAACCGAATCCGGTTCCGCAAGTTCGCATGCAATGGGTGGCCGACATGCGGGGGGACTCGCCGACGTGCCATGTCCACCTGCAACTCTCGACCCGCGCGGGGGAGATCTTCTCGCCGAGTCTGCTGATCCCTCCCGGTTGGGATTTGATTCGGGTCGAGGGGCTCGGTTCATCCGCCGAGTCGCTGGCTGGCTGGACGATGGCCTCTTCCGGAGCGACCGGTGGGACGCTGGCGTCGATCGAATTGCGGCATCCGATTCGGGCTGACCGAGACTGTGAGTTGTGGTTGGAGATGAAGTCGTCACGGACTCCCGGGAGTGGCCCCCGCAGGCTGCCGGTGCCAGCAGTGCGAAATGTGGAGAGTTGTTCCGTCGAGGGGACCGTCCTGGATGAGGCCCCCTGGGAGCTGGCGAGCGAGAGTTCGGACAGTGTCACCGTGACGAGTTTGCCCCCGGGAGATGACCTCCTGAAAGTCGTTCGCTGGTTCCGCCCGCATGACCCTCTCGCGATCACGACTCGCGTGACGGCTGATGCGAAGATTCCCTTTCTGGTCCCCTTTCGAACGGAAGGGTCCGCCCCGATTGACGCGGGCTTTTCGCCCCTGGAGGGTCGGCATTCCGCCCCGCATCCGGGTCCGCTTTGTGCGAACGTCGAATTGGAGACCCGCACCGCTCCCCGCGACGGGCGATATCATGAGCATCGCGCGGTCTTTCAGTGGTCGCGGGCGGTTACGCCCGAGGCCGCCCCGACGATTCGCTTGCCGGAAGAGGCAGAACTCACGCGGGTCACCGCCGAAGGGAAGGAAATCTCGTTTGTCCGTCGCGAGTCGCAGATCGTCCTTAACAGCTCGGCGACCTCGTCCAGCGAGTTGACGCTGCACTACCGGACGGCCGCGCACTCCGGTTGGGTGATGGTCCGTGACGAACTCGTCTTTCCCGTACCGGATTGTCTGGTCACGGAGTTTTCCTGGAATGTTCAACTGCATGGCGGACGGGCTCTGTACCGTTTGCCGCTGACGGCTGCGACCAGTTCGCAGAACAGCATGTCTCTGCGGACCCGGCTCCTCGGCCCGTTAGCGCGACGGAACGGGGACGGAATCTTCCATCCATTCTCGCGCGACGCTTGGCGTCAGCTCCTGGGAGGGACCGCTCCATCCGGTGCCGCATCACGGGAAGAGCGAATCTGGTTCGTGGCGCCGCGAGTGCCCGAACGACTGGCCATGAAGACCTGGAATCGCGACCAGTCGAACGCTCTGGCATGGTGCAGCTTGCTGGCGTGCCTGACCTCGGGAGTGGCGTTGCGACGAGCGCGGCTGCGGTGGTTTAGTCGAACATGGATCTATTTTGGAGGGAGTTGGCTCGTGCTGGCGCTCTGCTTGCCGGAGCCGTACGCCCCGGTCGCGGGGGGAAGTTTTCTCGGGGCGTTGCTGGCGGTCTTCATGCCCCGTCGCCTGGCGATGAATCCCGACTGGCTCAAACGGTGGAACGCTCCGTCGCAGGTGGCCGCACCGGTGAGCGCACTGCTGGCGATCGGACTGGCGAGCGTGGCCTTCACCCAGGGGACAACCCCAGAGACTCTGACTCAGCAACGCGAATCGTTCGTCGTCCTCGATGCCGAGACGGGTGAAACGCAACGCTATGTCACGTCCGAGACCACCAAGGCTATCGAGCAGTTGGCCGCTCGGGCGGCTCCCGCGTGGTTGTTGCGGTCGGGAGACTATCGCTGGGGAGAGGGAACCAGTTTACCGCAAAGCGACCAGACGCCGCTTCTGATCGGACGCTTCGAGGTGCTGCTCTTTGGCGACCGGCCCCTGACGCATGTCAAGATTCCGCTTGTGGGGATCTCGCTCCAAGAGGTCGAGGGGACGATCGGCACCGAGCGGGTTCGTCTCATCCCCGCGCGCGATGGGCAGGGGATCGTTATTCCACTCACGCGAGAACTCGTGCAGGGATTGCGAGAGGCACAAGCTGCACAATCTTCAGACGCCCCGGAGACGTTCGTTCCGATTGAGATTCGGTTCCGTCCGATTCCAGTCCCTGAGATGGCGACTCAGTTCTCCGCATCCATTCCGGCCCTCCCCGAGAGTCGGTGTGTGTTACCCGCAGGTTGGGACGTGGCCGAACGGTGGGGGACGATGTCCTCACCGAATCTGGAAGGGCGTGTTGTGGCCTTGGGTGAGATTGGTCAGCTATCGCTGCGGTCCGCCCCGAGCCAGGCGGTCCCCTCGGAAAATGTTTCATCGGTGGAGCTTCAAACATTGCTCGAAGCGGGTCCCCTGAGTGCGAAGATTCAGATCGGTGTTCGCGCGGAACTTCGTGATCCGACGAAGGACTCGGAGTTCACGGTCCGGCTCTCCCCGGCGATGACAGTCCAAACGGTGAGCGGGGGGGCGGTCGATCAGTATCGCCTGGAGCGCGAGGCGCATCAGAGTCGACTGCGAATTCGCTTACGTCCCGGACCGGTGACGCCCATCGAGATTCGAGGCGTGATGGCCACGGCCCAAGCGGCGGCCTTCGTTGGACCCATTTGGGAGACCACCGCAGACACCGATCCGACCGACCGCGAACCCTCCCAAGCCACGCCCATTGGACTCTTCGCCGTCCCCGGATACACCTCCGCAGAGGTTCGCGACGACGCGTCACCCCCCGCGATCGCCGCCCAAACTTTCGTCGACTCGTTGATCCCGGGGATTGCCTGGCGCGTTCCGGATCTGGCGTGGTCGACCATCGCGGGCCGAACTGTGCGGTGGAAACTCACACCGACCGCGCCCACCTCCCAGGCCCGCATCTCCCAGCGCATCGAACTCGATATTCCTCGGGCCAAGTGGCACTGCGAGGCCGTGATCGAGAACAGCCTCGGCGTGCCGTTCGAGGCCCGCTGCGATCTCGAACCCCGGTTGCAAGTCACCGCTGTCTCCGTCAAACAGGATGGGGCGGAACGATTGCTGCACTGGTCCCGCCAAGACAATCAACTGCATCTCTGGATTCGGGACGGTCAGCCCGGGACGCAGACGCTGACCCTGGACGGAGAATTACCCGCGAGTTACGGGTCATGGACGCCGCCCCGGTTTGCGATCACGTCGAGTGAGACCATCGACTCCACACTCTCGATCCGCCCGCCGCCGCGCGGACGGATCGTGACCGCCAGCGAACGTCGGCCACCGGCGACCAGCGAGACCTCCTCTGCGCCTTCGGAAGAATTGCGCTATCAGCCGGGAACACCCCAGGCTCCGAAAGTCCTCCGCATCGAACCGATCGGCGAGGAGCAGTCGGCTCGCGTCTGGATCGATCTGGTCCCCGCCAGTGATCAGACTTGGCAACTCCATGTGCGCGCCCAATTGATCGACGCCCCGCGATCAACCGCAGCGATCCGCGTGGAATGGTCCCAACCCGGCCTGCAAGAGGTCCGCCCCGGCGAGAAACGCGACCAATTGCGACGGACCACGAACGGTCAAGGTTTCATCTGGCGCCCCAAAAGCAGCTCGGCCAGCGAACTTTCACTCCGGGCTCGCTTCACTCCACAAGGTGGCCCCTGGACGATCCCACTGCCGCAACTCTCCAGTCCGCAGTCGCGCCAAGCCAAGCTGCGGCTCTCTGAGCTGTGGGTCTCGGTTCCGAAGGGAAGCGGCCATCGCCCAACGCGTCTTTCTGGCCAGCTCCAGTCCGCTCTTCCCGCCAGTTGGCCGGGAACGTGGAGCAGCGGTTGGTCGGCCGCGCGGTCGCTGCTCTTTGCCGGGTCGGCAGAAGCGATCACGATCGAACCCGTATCAACCGAGCAACTGATCCGTCCCTTTTGGTCCGAGACGCTCGTCTGGTCAGGGAATGCGAAGCCCTCCGCACAAGGCCCCGCGCTGCGCGGCGTCACGAAATACCTCCTCATGGCAGAAGGAGACGCCACCCTCCGCATTGATGACGCGGCCCTTCCACACATCGCGGCCATCGCCGTGGATGGACATGTCTTGCCGCATCGTGGCTCGATTCGCATCCCGTTCCAGTCGACCGACCTATCGCATGAGGTCACCCTCTGGTGGGAGTCTCCCGACAGCCCCACCGCGCAGGCACTTCTCGCACCGCTCCTCTTCCCCGGGGCCGATCCGTTTCCGCACTGGGTGGGAGTCATCCCGGATCATGACCAGGTCCTCTTTGGTCAGGCCTCGACCGACGCGACGACGCGCTACTGGACCGCGCGGGCGTTCGCAATGCTCAGCACCGCGGAGGGCTTCCCCGGAGCCCCCTGGCTCGTCGATGGCCCGCTGATGCGAAGCATGGCCGAGTCGCGCCAGGGGCTGAAGGCGCTGAGCAGCCTGAGTGATACTGACGCGTTACAACAAAATGAACTCCATACTCAATGGGAGCAGTTTTTGAAATCAGCGGCTGTGACGACCAGTTCTCTCGTGACCAGCCCCCCTCCGGCTTGGTCCCCGGATGGGCTGCACTCGAGCATCGCCCTGTGCGGTCCGGGATCCTCGATCTGGCTGAGCCCGCTCGCGGCTGATCCGGCCATCGTCGGCCCGCGGGTCATCCCCCGCCGGTGGTCGGTCACCATCACTGCAGCGCTCGCCTCACTGCTGGCGCTGGCGCTACTCACATGGGCGACTCGCCTCTTTAAGCGATACGAGCTGGCCGAGATCATCGCCCGCCACCCGCACCTCACACTCGCCAGTCTGGGTGTGATCTGGTGGCTTTGCCTGACCCCCAGCGTGCTGGGACTGGGGCTGGCGGGATGCTCGCTCGTGATCTGGTATTTGCGAATGCGCCTGGAGCGACGCCGGGCGGGGGAGGCGTGAGCCGCAAGGACTGTGGATATTCTTGCACTGACCACTGACCACTGAAAACTAAAAAAAGAGAACCCTTTGGGTTGTGGCTGTGCCGGGCTGCGGTTTCCTTACCGCTGGTAGATCGGCAGAAACCCCTTATTCAGTTGCAGGATCGTCGTGTTGATCGCTGTCACGTAGACCGCTCCGACCGATTCGTCGTCCCAGCCGCCTTGGGCTGTTTGCGTGCGGATGATTTCCCCTTCGATGTGAGTGGCGTACTTCTCCCACTGGTCCGGGATGCGGTACATCACCTGCGAATAGTAGTAGTGCATGTAGTGCCAGTGGCCGAAGTGCTGCTGGTCGCCCCCCTTGGCGGGCCAGACGTTCTCCGTGCAATACTTCATCATTTTTTTGATCTGCTCGCTTTGCTCCGTACTCCCCGCATTGAAGAGCACTGCCACAGCCGCCGCTGTAATCGGGGGGCGATCGCCGCCGCTGGTGTAGCTGTATTTCACGCCACCGGTTTCGGTCGTGCAGTCTTCGATATACTTGCGAGCCTTCTCGATGATCTCAGCGGGGACAACGATCCCCGCATTGCGGCAGGCTCGGAGCCCCTGAACCTGGGTGATGCAGGTCGACCCTTCGTCGAAGTCATTCCCATCCTTAGCGGAGACATACCCCCAGCCGCCGCGCGTCGTCTGGGCGGCTGCGGAGAACTTCACGGCGTTCTCCAGAACCCGCTTCAGTCGCTGGCGGCGGTCATTGTCTTCCTCTTCCCCGTAGACTTGAGAGAGGAACAGCATCGAGAAGCCATGCCCGTATGTGTAAT
>JAYSVZ010000495.1:0-4423 GCA_043718305.1 Planctomycetota bacterium
GGGAGTCCCGTGGCAATTCGTCCTCTCACTATGGAGGGGGCCGGGACTCCATGCAATAGATTGGTCGTTCCCTCGCCAAATTCTCTTCGTTGCGGGCGAGTGGTCCGGGAATGCTGCGTTATCGCAACATGGCGCAGGCCATGTCGCTGGTGCATCAGGCTGCTCACCCAGCCCAGTCTGGGTTTATCCGAGTCGCCCTGGCAGACGCAGCGGGCTGGTGAGGGCGGGCCTACTCGCGTGATGCACACACGCCACGGAGGGCTGGTTTGTCATTCCGAATAGACATGATGCGGGACTCTCATCAGCGCGAGCGTGTCAGGCCGTAGGCGATGTCGCCCGCGACTCGCATTCCGAGGGCGTGACCATGTGATTGCCAGAGTCATCTCACGGTCGGAATCTCAGTCGCGGAGCGACATGAGCTACGAGGGGCACCTTCGGAAAAGAGCCCCGGGACGGTTCCTGTTGACCGAAATCGCAATGCGGGCCAAGATTCTGTGGCGATTCGTGAACGACCAGCCCGGGAGGGCTTGGAGATGCGAGTTCTCCCGATTTGGGCTGCCGGTTTTTTCGGCCAGACCAGCGCGATCATGGTGGTCTGCCTCGTGGCAACTGCGTCGATCGCCTTCGGGGACGAGGAGCTTTCGCAGGAGAGTCTGGGCCTCGGAAGAAAACTCCCCTTTTATCAAGAGGATGAGGCCCCCCCCCAACCCCTCTGTCGCAAAGCTGTCGAGAGGGGAATCAGTCGACGTACAAAAACTCGTTCGAGTTCAGCAACACATGGCAGAAGTCGACGAGCACTGGGTTCGCAGTCGCGTCTCCCGGTGTAAGTTCCAGAACCGCCTCGCCCGCGTCTGCAACGAGCGGTTTCTCACCGTTAAAAGTCCAGGCACGGAGGCTCTTGGCAGCCTGCCAGTCGTCCGCTTTGAGAGCTTCCCCGGAGAGCGCTTCTCGCGTGTACCGCACGTCATCGATCAGCCCATCCCAGAAGTGTTTGTCCGTCCCGGTGCGACCCCCAATGACAAACGGCAGGTCGGTCTTGATGCCGATCGTGACGCTGTGGGCGACTTCAGCGACTTGTGGGGCGGCGTCTGGCTGGGTCAGGTCGTGGACCACGAAGCGCACGCCGCTGGTCGTTGCATCGGCCAAGGTCACGCTCACTGCGACGCGGTAGGAACGGTCGAGTTCCAGATGAATCCCCGACGGAACGACCTCGTACTTTGCGGCATACTGGTCCTTGCCGACCAGTTGCAGGATCAAGTTTCTCGGCTGGTGTTTCGACTGGATTCCCGTCACTCCAAGCGACCAGCCGGGAGTTTCCTGGTTTGCGTTCCAACAACTCGCGATCGTCCGGACATTGGCCTCGGCATCGATCGACTTCAGCAGGACCGTCGCGCCGACCGTGAAGTCCCCCTCGGCCCAAGTTTGACCAGTGAGGGTCGGTCGGAATTGCTTCTGGTCGACGGTCAGCTCCAGCGCGGGGCTGTTCGTCACCGGCATCGGGACCAGGCGCTGAGGAATGGCCGCTTGTTTGGCCCGAGTCTGCTCGAGGTACTCCTGGCCCCGCCGGATTTCCGACTCCTGCGGATCGCGGGCATAAGCGAGGCGGTACGCCTGTCGCACCAGGCTGTCGTCGCCGCCGGCCACATCGTGCTGAATCCGGCTGGCAAGCTTGGCCGCCCGGGCCAGCGTCCAGTCTCCGTTGATCATCAGCAGCGACTGCGTGGGGCTGGTCGTCACATTGCGAGTGCCCGTGCCGACGATCCGATCGGGTTGATCGAACGCTTCGAGCAACGGTTCGCGGGTGTTGCGTTTCGATTGCAAGTAGACCGATCGACGATTCATCGACAGGTCCGACCCCGGACCGCCCGCCTTCAGATCGAGTTCCCCCGACACGGCCAGCATGCTGTCCCGTATCTGTTCGGCAGCCAGCCGCCGAATGGGGAACCGCCACAACAAGCGCGCGGTCGGGTCGGTCTTCATCCCCGAATCCATCATCTGGGGCTCATGCGGGTGATGGCTCGCTTGTCGGTAAACGGCAGAGAGTACGATCATCCGATGCAGGGACTTCAGGCTCCATTCGCTCTCAATGAATTCGCTCGTCAGCCAGTCAAGCAGTTCCGGATGGCTCGGGGGTTCACCGAGTCGACCAAAGTCGCTGGTGCTCGCCACGAGTCCAGTGCCGAAGTGCAGCGCCCAGATGCGGTTGACGATCACCCGCGTACTGAGCGGGTTCGTGGGCGAGGCGATCCACTTCGCCAGAGCGGCTCGTCGACCGGTGGAGTGCAGGTTGTTCGGTAGCGGCTCAATCGTGGCCGGTTTCGCGTCGAGGACACTCGGAATTCCCGGTTCGATCGTCCCCAGCTTGGGGCGATCGGGGACATGCACGACCGGGGCCAGCGGGCCGACATCGGCCACCGTGAGTGTCGTCGGCAACTCGGGGGGCTTCTGCGAATCGAATGTCGCGAGTTCCTTCTTCAACCCCTCCCACTCGGCCCGCTCGGGGGAGTCCTTCTTGAACTTCTTGTCCAGTTCCACAGTGTACTTCTCGACCACCTGCAAATGAATCAAATGGGCGATCTGCTGTTCGTACGGTGATCGATCCGCCGGGGCCTTGTAGTAGATCGCCTGGAAATCTTCTTGGAAGGCGATCACGGCGGCCTTCTCCAGTTCCTTCTTTCGGGGGGCTTCGAGAGCTGCGATCTTCTCGCGGATCGACAGCGTCGCCTCTTCCCACTTCGCAAGTTGCGTCGTGTATTCGGCGACCTTTTCCGCCGAAGTCAGCGGCCGTTCATCCTCGAACGACACATTGCACAAGAACGCCTGCAACCGGTAGTAATCCTTCTGCAACAACGGATCGAACTTGTGGTCATGGCACTTCGCACAGCCCAGCCCCAGCCCCAAAAAGGCATCGGCAGTCGTCTCGGTCATATCTTCGAGAATGGTCCGCCACTGGCCAAACGCATCGCGCTGGTTGTACTCGTAAATCCCGTTTCGCAGGTATCCAGTGGCCGCAATCGCCTCGGGATTTTGCGGGTCGACTTCGTCACCCGCGAGTTGTTCCGTGATGAACCGGTCGTACGGCTTGTCGGCATTGAACGACTGCACCACATAGTCCCGATAGCGCCACGCCGTCGGACGGTAGGTGTCTTGCTTGTAGCCATCTGACTCGGCATACCGGACGAGGTCGAGCCAGAAGCTGGCCATCCGCTCGCCATATGCGGGGCTGGTCAGGAGTTGGTCGACGAGGTGCTCGTACGCCTTGTTCGACTCGTCGGAAAGGAAGGCATCGATCTGCTGCGTGGTCGGCGGAAGCCCCGTCAGGTCCAAGTAGAGCCGCCGCGCAATTGTGACGCGATCGGCCTCGGGGGCGGGTTCGAGTTGGGCTTCGCGAATCTTGGCGAGGATGAACTGATCGACCGGCGTCCGGCTCCACTGGTCCCCTTCGAGCTCCGCTGGCTCCACTCGCTTGACCGGCTGAAAGGCCCAGTAACTCCGGTCTTCATCCGTGATCTGCCGACCCGCTGGCAAGGCTGCGGCCACCGTCTCGCCCGATGGCCACGGAGCCCCCATTTCGACCCATTTTGTCAGGTGGCCAATCTGCTCTTCAGAGAGCTTCCCGTCGGGTGGCATTTCGAAAGATCGGTAGTTGACCGCGTCGAGCAGCAGGCTCTCGGCCAAGTTTCCGACCACCACCGCCGGTCCCGACTCGCCGCCGAGCAGCACACCCTCGCGCGAATCAAGCCGCAGCTCACCATTCTGCTTCTTGTCGTTGTGGCACTTGTAGCACTTTTCGACGAGCAGCGGTCGGACATGGGTTTCGAAATATTTGAGCTGCTCCGGTGTCGCCGCGTCCTCGCTCTGCGTAAGAGCCCCGACATTCAGAACCAGCAGCACCAGCAAACCAATTGACCGTCGCGGCATCGCGTCACTCCGCCGATGAGATCCCGAGCAGCCCGTCTTCGAATGATCGGACCGATATCCGCAATAGTATACCGCCATTTCAGGACGGCGGGATAGGGAAACCAGCCGCAGGCAGAATCGATAGTAGTCGCCAGAACGGAGAACTGGATACACTCCGATTTCGATGGAAGCAGACAGCCTCAACGGGGAGAGACAACAATGCGCTGGATGTTGGCATGCGTGGCGATGTGGGGAGTGGCAATGAACAGTGGCTTGTTCGCCGAGGACGCGATCGTCGATCGGTTTGAGAAGAAGACCTTCACCGGGAAAGACGGCGGCACGCTTGGCTATCGATACCTCAAGCCAGCGGAAGTCAAAGCGGGGCAAAAGTACCCGCTGGTGATCTTCCTGCACGGAGCCGGTGAACGGGGTGATGACAATACAGCCCAGTTGATTCACGGCGTGAAGCGCTTCGCCCAGGACGACTATCTGGCCAAGTACCCCTGCTACGTGATCGCCCCTC
>JAYSVZ010000496.1:0-14382 GCA_043718305.1 Planctomycetota bacterium
GACGGGTGCCAGTATCCCGATCTGGCGATGAACCAGCTTCCGCCAGGCTCGGCCGCGCGGAACGTTGGTTCCCTGGTTGTCGATGCTCGCGACAACAAAACCCTGCTGAGCGAGCATCCAGTGCCACAGCCCGCGCGGGCCTTGCCAGGCATCACGCACCGTCTGACCATGCGGCTCGCCATAGACATACATCAAGAGCGGGAGTTTCGCAGCAGAATCGATCTGGGCGGGTTTGATGCTCCATCCATCGAGCTTCACACCGTTGTTGCCCTCGACTTGCAGGAACTCGATCACGGGCTGCTTCAGCCCGGCCAGTTTCTCTCGCAGAGCCTTGTTCTCGGTGAGGTTCCGCACGATGGAGTGGTCACTGAGTCGCACCAGATTCACAACGGGCGGTGTCGTGAACGTGGACCAGGCGTGGACCGCCCACTGAGAATCGGAGGAAATGTCGTACCGGTGCGAGCCCGACTGATTCCCCGGAGAAACCCGCTCCGTCAAGCTGCCGTCGAGTCGGGTGCGATACAGGTACTGCTGCGTCGAGTTATCGGGCGAGGCACTGTAGTAAAGCCATCCCCCGGCCTCGTCGAGCGATCGGAACTCGATCACATCGAACTCCCCCTGCGTGATCGCGACCAGCGGCGAGCCGTCCACACTGGCCCGGTACGCATGTCGCCAGCCGGTGCGTTCGCTCAACCAGAGAAAGCTCTTTCCGCCGCCCAACCAGCGGACGGGGTTCTCGTTCTCCAACCAGGCTGCATCGGTCTCGGTCAGCACCAGCGTCGGCTCGCCATTCACGGGGCCGAACAGCCACACCTTCAGTTCGGTCTGCAAGCGATTGAATTGCTGCACCAGGATCTGCGACCCATCGGGAGTCCACTCGGCGTGTGGCAGATAGTGTTCACGTGGATCCCCGGGTAGACTCAGCCATCGCACCGCACCACCGCTGACAGGGATCACTCCCAGCCGGGTCGAGGAGTTCTTCTCTCCGACCTTCGGGTAGGCAAAGGTCGTGACGCGCGGCGAGTTACCCGCCGCATTATCCACCATGTGAAACTCGGAGACGCCGGTCGTGTCGAACTGCCAGAACAGAATCTGGCTGCCGTCGGGGCTCCAGCGATAGCAGTCGCGCAGGCTCAGTTCTTCTTCGTTCACCCAGTCGGCGGTCCCGTTGATCAGCGTTTTGGAACCATCAGTCGTCAAGGCCAGAATGGCGAGGCTCTGCACATCTTGCACGTAGAGGTTGTTCTCTCGCACATAGGCCACGTGTGCCCCATCCGGGGAGAACTTGGCGAACATCAGCGTCGCTGCCCCAGCCTCCCCGCCGAGCTTACGCAATTCCTTCGAAGGGACATCGAGAACCCAGTAGTCGCCCCGAGTGTTCTGCCGCCAGACTCGTTGACTGTTCGTGTAGATCAAGAGACGCGACTCGTCCGCAGAAAACTCGAACGCTTCGACCTTGAGTGGTTCTTTAGCTTCCTTTGGCAGAAACGCCGAGGCGGGGACCACGACTGCTTTCGTTCCGGTCGCAAGTTCATTCCGCACCAGGTCTTGCCCAGTTCCGTTCTCGACTTTGTCGAGTGTGAAGTAGGTCGCGGACCGTTTGCTCCAACGCAACTCGGGGAGCGTCTCCGTCTCGAATTCTTTCGTTCCGAACAAGCGATCGACGGATAGCAGGGATGGATTCGAGGAACTCTCTTCCGCACTCATCGGGCTGCTCGCAAGGCTGAAGGCCATCATCGAGAGGATGGCACGAACGATGAGGCTTCTGAAGCACATGGGGGAATGGACCTGATTCATTGAGAAGACTTCCAAAACGCGGGGACCGAGCACTTCACTGCGGGGAGAGGGGATGCCGGTCCGGGTGCCATGGACGCCCGCCCGAAACCGTTCTCGTGCTGGGTGCCACGGTGGCACAGTGCCGGGTGCCACGGGCGGTCGCTTGGGGCCGCCAGTGTTTTCGAGGAGCAGTATCGGCACAGCATGGCGGTCCTCACCGCGTTGCGTCAACTCGTCCGCTTGCGAGTCCGCCACTGCGGAATTCATGCATCATCCGATGCGATAGTCGCCTTTCCTCTTCCGGCCCAACGGGCCTTCCGTTCACCCAGCCAGGGGCCACGCCCCTGGAGAAATTGCCGTATTGAAAATCGGAGGGCTGAAGGCCCGACATTCGCATGCGAAACCCGAACGGTCGGCCCTTCATGCCTTGGTCTCGCGCGGGGCCGACGGGACCAGGGCCTTCCGCCCTGGCTGGGCGAACGGCCAGCCCGTTGGGCTTGAAGAAATGGGTGAGCTGCTGGGGCCAAATCGCCGTTGTTGATATGCGACTTCAGCGGTGGAGGATCAGAACAACCGATTGAGCCCGTTGAGGGCCGCCACGCGGTACGCCTCGGCCATCGTCGGATAGTTGAAGGTCGTCGTCACAAAATACTTCAGCGTATTGTACGGCGGCGGCTGCATCAGGATTGCCTGGCCGATGTGGATGATCTCGCTGGCATTGGCCCCGAAGCAGTGAATGCCGAGCAGTTCCAGCGTGTCGCGGTGGAACAGGAGCTTGAGCATCCCGGCAGTTTGGCCGGTGATCTGGGCCCGAGCCAGGCTCTTGAAGTGCGCGTGGCCGACTTCGTAGGGGGTCTTAGCCTCGGTCAGTTCCTTTTCGGTTTTGCCGAGTGAACTGATCTCCGGGCTGGTATAGATCCCGGTCGGGACATCGCGGACGGGGCTGAGATCGCCCTCGCCGAGGATGTGACTGGCGGCATAACGCCCTTGCATATAGGCCGCACTCGCGAGGGCGGGGAAACCAATCACATCGCCGACCGCGTAAATGTGGGGCACCGTGGTCTGGAATTGCTCGTTGACTTTGAGGTTACTGCGCTGGTCCGGGGTAATTCCGAGGGCCTCCAGCCCCATCCCTTCGGTGTTCCCGGTGCGGCCCGTCGCCCACAACAACGCATCGGTTTTGAGCTTCTTGCCCGACTTCAGATGCAGAATGACGCCATCGGGACAGCACTCGATGCGGTCATACTCCTCGCGATTGCGGATCAGCACGCCCCGTTCGCGGAGGTGGTAACTGAGCGCATCGATGATCTCTTCATCGAGATAATCGAGGAGCTTGTCGCGCGTGTTGATCAGATTGATCTTCACCTCCATGTTGCGAAACATCGAGGCATACTCGCATCCGATGACCCCCGCTCCATAGACCGTCAAGGACTTGATGTCCTTGTTCAGGGTCAGGATCGTATCGCTATCAAAGACACAGGGGTGATGGAAATCGACCGTCGCAGGTCGGTACGGACGGGCCCCGGTCGCGATCACATAGCTCTTCGAAGCGAGCACCGTTCGCCCGCCGTCGGGCTGCAAGACCTCGATCGAATTCGCATCAAGGAAGCGGGCAGATCCATTGAAGATGGTCACATCGTTGCGTTCATAGAACCCCTGCCGCATGGCGACCTGCTGGTCGATCACCTTCTGGGCCGATCGCCGCAAAAGGGGAAGGGTCACATCCGCTGGCGTTCCCAGTGACCGAAAAAGTGCGTTCGTGCGGAACTCCATCGCCTGGAAGATCGCGAACCGCAGGGCCTTGCTGGGGATCGTCGCCGTATGCGTGCAGTTGCCGCCGATCTCGACCATCCGCTCGACGATCGCCACCCGCAAGCCATGCTTCACAGCCTGCATCGCAGCCCCTTCCCCCCCGGGTCCGGAACCGATCACCACCACATCGAATTCAAAATCGGCTGCCACGAGTCACTCCTTCGGGTGACATCGGAGCTTGCAATCGGCTGCCCACGTCACCGGGGACATCGTAGACGGCGGAAGGTTTTGGCGGAACGGTAGTGCTGGGGAGAAAGGTTGAACTCAGCGTTTTATCGGTTCCTCCAGCCCCAGAATCAGCATCTTGATCTCCTCCGCTATCATCCGAATCGCGGCCTTCTCCAGTATCGTCTGGAAGTGCTGGCGTCCCTCGGGGTCGCTGGGAAAGCCGATGTTGCCGCCGTCAGCTTGGTTCGATGTCACCAAGAGTTGGCCATCGGAATCAAGAACAGCGAACCACGGGAGGCCCCCTTTGGCTTCGCCCCGCAGGCGGGTCGCGATCTCTTCCGAGTGGTCCCAGCGGTGGTCCAGTTTGACCCACAGAATGTCCTTCTCCCAGATTGACCGGTGTTGGTCGAAATAGCGGGAGAACAGCCAGCAGGGACCACACCATGTGGCGGTCTCCTGGACCAGAACGCGTTTGTTGTCTTGCTTGGCCTCGTGACCGTATTGGACGCTCCGTTTGACCCAGGTCCACAAAACTCGCCGTCTGGGGCATTTCTCGAATTGACGCTGCGCGCGATCTCTCTACACTTGGTTGACCCGCCCTTGACCGGAATGTAGGCCGATGACTTCGCGGAACTCGCTCCCCCCCACATTGGTCGGCCTGCTCAAAGCTGCGTTGGCGTTGGCGGAGAGTTCCCGGGCCACGGCGGTGCTGTTGTTGGCCGATACGCCGTATGATCTGAAGGCTGTGGTCGAGATTCTGGGCGAGGCGAAGCTGATCGTGGCCTCGCACAAGTCGGACGTGCAGCAAGCCTGTCTTGAAGATCAGGTCACGCTGGTCCCCCTGATCCACGAACCGCATACGCGGCAGGTGCAGGTCAGCCAAGCCCTTCTCGAAGCGATCGCCGACAATCTCGTTTCGACCGGGGACAAGGTCGTTGTGGTCTACACAGCCTTCGATCGCGAGCAAATCGATACGGTCAGCGTGGTGAGCCTCTCTGAACGGCTGGCCCGACTGACGACGCGAGATTTGCAGCGACTGGAGACTCAAGTTCCCCTGGAAACGCTCCGCCGGGTGGTGGACCTCGCGGTGGAGATTGGTCGCGAGGGACGCGAAGGGCACAAGGTCGGCACCCTCTTCGTCGTGGGACAGCACCGCAAAGTAATCGAGATGTCCCACGAAGGGGTCCACGATCCGTTCCGCGGTTACAGCGCGAAAGAGCGCATGATCACCAACGCCCGTGTTCGCGAGAGCATGAAAGAGCTGGCCCAGATCGATGGGGCCTTTGTGATCTCCGCCGAAGGGGTCGTCATCGCCGCCGGTCGGATTCTCGACGCCGCTGCGGAGAACCTGACCCTCTCGAAAGGACTGGGGGCTCGACACTGGGCCGCAGCCGGGATTTCCAAGGCGACCAAATCGATCGCGATCGCCGTTTCCGAATCGACTGGCACTGTTCGTATTTTTCAGGACGGCGTTGTCGTGCTGCGTATCGAGCCGATGGACCAGGCCATGAAGTGGCACGAGGTCGCCACCGAGCCGCCCGATGAGTAGTTGAGTAGCCTAACGAGATATTCTCCGCAACCGCAGAATTTACGCATCACCCGACGCGTTCGTCACTCAACATTCCTCTTCCGCCCCAACGGGGCAGCCACAAACCAGCCTAGGGCAGAGCGACCAGCGGGAGCGCCGCCCCAGGTCTCGGAGTTGTCTCCATGCTCTCAGCCCTGATAGGGCGAAACAGGGCTGAGCGGGCGGGTCTTCGCAATGTGCCGCCCTTTCAGGGCTTGGCGAGTCAGGGGATTCGGCTCCCAGGATATAGCGTAACGCGAAGCGACGCGCCATGCTTCACGATTCTTCGCAGTGTGTCGTGAGATATGCCTTGATTAAAAGACCACGGTTCGTCGCCACAGTCATAGCCAATGTTGAATTCGATCTTGTTGCATTGCCGTAAGACTTGAGCCGCCGTAGAGGAAAGTCGACCAAGACCTTCAAGAAGTTTTACGATGTTGGGTTCGGGTTCATCCGAATTGCAGTCCTTGAACATCGCATACCACATTCCATCTTCGCCGCGAGTGACATTGCCGAATAGGTTGCGTGCGGTCATTTCGGCGCCAAGGGCATCCAATGAGTAAGACGAGACAAGATCGAGGTCGGTGTTAAGGTATTGAATCTGTGGCTTGGGATTCAAGAATCATCTGCCTCTGTGTGGATGTACAACAGATAGACCGCATTCGCTTCTGCCCATCAGAAGCCCCCCATCTATCTATCGTCGGAACGCTCGTCGAACGGCATCGCTCTTCGAGGCGTTCGCAACTTCCAATGATTGTGGCACGGCTCTCCCCGATGTCAACGGGGAACTTGTCGATGATCACTGAGACACTGGCTGCTAACTTCTTCCCGCTGATTTCGGCAACATGCGGTCGGTGGCCCCCTTCGAGGTCAGTGCATCGACGTTTGAGAGGCACGCTCCACATCGCGCCCTGGCTACCGACCCGCACTCACAAAGGGGTTGAAGATGGTCACACCAAACGGCGCGAAGTCGGCGACGTTCCGAGTGACGACGGTCAGTTGGTGTGCGATGGCTGTGGCGGCAATCATTCCATCCTCATAGAGAGAGTCCGACTGGTGATGCATCAACCGAGCCCACACGCGAAACACCTTGCCGTCCATGGGGAGGACGTTGTAGGAACCGGCCACGAGATCCAGCCAGGCTTCCATCTCGACAGCCTTCGCTCCATCTTGGTCGCGCGTCAGTTCAATACCGGCCTGAATCTCTCCCAGCGTCATCGCGGAAACATGCAGATTCGCATCTTCGACAGCTTCCAACCATGCCACCACGGCCCCGTGCGGCCGGGCTTGCGAAGCTCAGAGATGATGTTGGTGTCCAGCAGATACATCCGACGCACTTCCACTACGCGGGCTTTCGTCGACGAGCGGCACCGCGAGAGGGAATCACAAGTTCCGCCCGCGCCGCATCGGACAGCAGCAGTTGCTTGAGCGAAGGGCGCGCTGCGGCTAAGAGTCTCCGCCACTCGTCCACGGGCACCAGCACAGCCGCCTCTGCTCCTCGTCGGGTCACTAACTGCGGACCTTCGGACAGGCAGGCGTCCAGGAATTCACTGAACCTCGCCTTGGCATCTTGAACGGGCCATGCCTGCATTGGATTCTCCACACGACTAGTCTGCTAACTAGTCTACAGTCCGGACTGGCACCCAACAATAGGTTTGGAACTTTCCCCCGTTGAGTCGGTCCGCCAGCCCGCTGGCTGCTAACTTCTCCCCACTGATTTCGGCAACATGCGGTCGGTGGCCCCTTCGAGGTCAGTTCATCGACGTTTGAGAGGCACGCTCCTTAATCGCGGCTCGGCAACTGCTGGTCGTTCGCTTTTGTGGTGGAGCATCCTGTATATCTATTTTTTCTGATGTCTGGAAACCGGGCGGCAACAGCGGTATCTTGACCGGTCACCGGGGGCTGTTCTCGACAGACCGGTCTTCTCTTAACGGTCGTTGCGGTCCTCTCGAACAGGAGTGTGGTCATGTCGAAGCAGCCCATGCAGTTCTCTCGGCGTCACTTCATGAAGGGGTCTCTGGCTGCGGCGGGTCTCGCGTCAGTCGCCCCGATGATCATCCCGAGTTCAGCCTTAGGGCTGGATGGAGCGGTGGCTCCCAGCGAGCGGGTGGTGGTCGGCGGGATCGGGATCGGGAACCGGGGAACGTATGACCTCGGTTGTTTCCTGGAGCAACCCGATGTGCAGTTCGTGGCCGTCTGCGATGTGAAAGAGGCCCGGCGGGTGGCGGTCAAGAAGATCGCCGACGAGAAGTACGGCAACGAAAATTGTGCGACCTACAGCGACTTCCGCGAGCTGCTTGACCGCAAGGACATTGACGCCGTGTTGATCGCCACGGGACCGAACTGGCACTGCACGATGGCGATGAATGCCGCTCGGGCGGGGAAGGACATGTACTGCGAGAAGCCGGTCACCAAGAACATCTCGCAGAGCCTGATCCTGGCCGAGACGATTCGCCGCACCGGGCGCGTGTTCCAGGCCGGAACCCAGCGTCGCAACCTGCCGCACTTCGCGTTCGCCTGTGAACTGGCCCGCACGGGGAAGCTCGGCAAACTCAAGAAGGTCTTCGCCCACCCAGCCGGGATGCAGGCTCTGATGAGCGGTTGGCTCGTTCCCGAGACTGCCCCGGACAAGAACGTCGTCGACTGGGACATGTATCTCGGGCCAGCGGCGTGGCGTCCGTTCAATCCGAAGCTGCTCGACGGTTTCAACTTCGAGAAGGGGGGCGGGTTTATCGGGGCCTTCAATGGAGGTGGTGTTCTTGAATGGGGTTCGCACTGCGTCGACCTCTGCCAGTGGGCTGTCGGTGATTGTCCGCCGCCGGTCGAGTACGACGCGCCGAAGGATGGGCACTTGGTCGCCCGCTACGAGAACGGCTGCGAGTTGATCTTCCGCGAGACGGGCTGGATTCCTCTGGGATCATGTCCGGTGCGGTTCGAAGGCGAGACCGGTTGGGTCGAGGCCGGTGACAGCGGCAAGCTGGTCCTCAGCTCGCCGGAACTGCTGGCGGGTCGCGAGGTCCAAGAGATCGGCGGCTACCCCGCCACGTTCCACGTCCGCGACTTCCTCAACTGTGTGAAGACCCGCAGCAAGCCGAAGGGGAATGCCGATGCCGCCTGCAACGCGCACATCGCTTGCCACGCAGCCAACGTCGCGCTGCACCTGGGCCGGACCGTGAAGTACGACAATACGAAGAACGAGTTCATCAACGATGAGCAAGCCAACCGCCTGCGCTCCGAGGCCCTCCGCGAACCGTGGCGGGTGTAATCCCGTAGGACGGGCTTTCCAGCCCGTCCCGCTTCGGCTCGCAACGGTTCGCCACTCGCGGGACGGCCTGGAAAGGCCGTCCTACCTTCCCCCAACACACCGTCCTCTATTCATAGGACCGCTTGATATGACTCGATTCACGATTCGCTCGCTGTTTCTCTTCGCCGCGATGGCTTGTGCCTCGGCGGGGTTCGCGGAAGATCAAAGCGCCTCGGCGACCAAGGAGATGGAGCTGATCGCCCTCCTCCGCTCGGAAGCCCCCGCTGCCGACAAGGCGATGGCCTGCAAGCACCTCGCCATCCACGGTTCCAGTGCGTCGGTGCCCGATCTGGCCAAGCTGTTGCCGGATGAGCAGTTCTCGTCCTGGGCGCGGATCGCCCTCGAGGCGATCCCCGGTCCGGAAGCCGATGCGGCTTTGCGGACTGCTTCCGAGTCCCTGGAAGGCCGACTGCTGGTCGGCATGATTAACTCGATCGGGGTCCGCCGCGATGCGGGCTCCGTCGAGGTGCTGGGCAAGCGATTGCAGGACAAGGACACCGAAGTCGTCACGGCTTCGGCAGTGGCCCTCGGACGGATCGCCAATGCTCCCGCCACCGAACTCCTCACCCAGGCTCTAGCCTCAGCCTCGGCGGAATCCCGCTCCGGCGTCGCCGAAGGGTGCGTGCTATGTGCCGAGCACTTGATGGCCGATGGCAAGTCCGCAGAGTCCGCAGCCTTGTATGACCAAGTCCGCAAGGCCGAAGTCCCGATGCAGCGGATCGTCGAGGCGACCCGCGGAGCGATCCTCGCGCGGAACCAGGACGGTCTGCCACTCTTGCTGGAGCAACTCCAGTCCCCCGAGAAGGCACTGCTCAATGTGGCCTTGATGACCGCTCGCGAATTCCCTGGGGCCGAGGTCGACAAGTCCCTGGCCACTGCGATCGCCACAGCCGCCCCGGATCGAGCCGCCCTCATCATCCAGGCGATGGCCGATCGTCCGCAGACCGTCGTTCTCGCAGCCGTGCTGAAGGCCGCTGAGCAGGGGCCCGCCGTGGTGCGGTTGTCGGCCATTGATGCTCTCGGGCGAGTGGGAGATGCGTCGTGCCTGACCTCGCTGCTGAAGATTGCGATTGATGCAGATGCCGACTTGTCACAGGCTGCGAGGGCCACGCTGGCGAACCTTCCCGGAGACAGCGTGAACACACAGATTGTGTCCCTCATTCCGAACGCCAGCGGCCCGTCGTACATCCTGTTGCTCCAGTTGGTCGGCAACCGCCGCATCGATGCGGTTCCGCTGTTGCAGAAGGCGATGGCTCACGCCGATCCCGCCGTTCGCAGTGCCGCCTTGATCTCTCTGGGCGAGACGGTGGCCCTCAAGAATCTGTCCGCCTTGGTCTCGCAGGTCGTTGATCCGAAGCATGCCGAAGATGCACCCGTGGCTCAGAAAGCTCTGATGGCCGCCAGCATCCGCATGCCGGATCGCGAAGCGTGTGCTGCCGAACTCACCACGGCCATTGACCAATCGAAGTCGGTCGCCACGAAGGGAGTTCTGCTCGACATCCTCGGAGCGATGGGCGGGCCGAAAGCTCTCGCCACGATTGGTGCCGCCGCCGGGAGTAAGGACGCTCAGTTGCAAGACATCAGCAGCCGACTCCTCGGCGAATGGATGACGGAAGATGCGGCCCCCATCCTGCTCGATTTGGCCAAGGCTCCCGGGAACCAATACCAGATTCGAGCCCTGCGCGGTTACATCCGCATCGCTCGGCAGTTCGTCCTGCCGGAAGCTCAGCGGGCTGAGATGTGCCAGAAGGCGTTCGATGCCGCTCGCCAACCGGCGGAGAAGAAGCTGGTACTGGATGTCCTCAAGCGTTACCCAAGCGTAGAGACGCTCAAGCAGGCCGTCAGTGCCATCCAGGTGGCCGAGTTGAAGGACGACGCCATGCAAGCGGTTCTGACCATTGCCCAGAAGATCAAGGGGAATGGGGAAGAGGTGACAGCCCTGCTCGCTCAAGCCGGTTTGGAGAAGGTCAAGCTGGAGATCGTGAAAGCCGAGTACGGCTCCGGAGCGACGCAAAAGGACGTGACGGAAGTCCTCCAGAAACAGGTCGGGGAGCTGCCGCTGATCGCCTTGGCCTCACCGAGCTACAACACGAGCTTCGGCGGCGACCCGCTGCCGGGCAATGTCAAGCTCTTGAAGGTTCAGTACCGGATCAATGGCAAAGCGGGTGAGGTCTCCTTCGCGGAAGACGCCCTGCTGGTGTTCCCGATGCCGAACCCGATGCCGAAGAAGTAGGGCCATTGGCTGAGAATAAAGTGCCAGCAGGACTGCATTTCGGCGGTGGATGGGCACTGTCATCAAGGTGGCTTTGAGGTGCCACTGGCGGTCGCTCTGGACCGCCAGTGTTTCGAGTCTCAGCCGTCTCTTAGGCGAGCGGACACAGAAAGCTTACCGGGTAGGACGGCCTTTCCAGGCCGTCCACGGTTGACGCGAGCAGCGAGACGGCCTGGAAAGGCCGTCTTACGGGGAACATATTTCCGACCGCTCGCCTTACAATGGGTGCTGGTCACCCGACACTGGCGAGTCAAACCCTCGCCAGTAGTACCAGTTCCTAATGCCGAAGTCCTCCACCAAGCAAATCTGCTGGCCGATTGAAAAACGCAGCAATCCTTTGCCGCTTGCTTGCATCCTTTTGCCGGATGCGGACAATGGGTCAGATTTTGCCCGCAGCCAAGTCACACCGTTGACAACGCGGTTTGGGCTAATCGTCCGCGCGGAGTCGCGGGCTGCTGCTCAAGGATCGCGTGCTGTGGTGTTGTTTTGGGCCTTCGCGGGTGCAAGCGACGCTGGCGGTTCGCGCGGACTCTGGCAGCGGAATCGACTCCCCTCCTGCCTCAAGCCCCCCTCCCACCGTGCCACGTCGCAACGACATCAAGAAGATTCTCCTCATCGGCTCCGGTCCTATCGTGATCGGGCAAGCCTGTGAGTTCGACTATTCCGGGACGCAAGCGTGTAAGTCGCTGCGCGAGGAGGGGTACGAGGTGGTCCTCGTCAACTCCAACCCGGCGACGATCATGACCGATCCGTCGACGGCGGACCGGACCTACGTCGAGCCGCTGACGTGGCAGTACGTGGCCAAGGTGCTGGAGAAAGAACGCCCCTGTGCGATCCTGCCGACGCTCGGTGGTCAGACCGGCCTCAACATCGGGATGGACCTGCACCGTCGCGGGATATTGGATCAGCTCGGCGTCGAGATGATCGGAGCCAAGCCGGACGTGATCGCCAAGGCCGAGGGGCGGGAACTGTTCAAGCAGGCGATGATCAAGATCGGCCTTGATGTGTTGAGGTCACGAACCGTCCACACCATGGAAGAGGCGCGGAAGGCGATGAAGGAACTCGGCCTGCCGATCATCATCCGGGCCAGCTACACGCTCGGGGGGGCCGGCGGGGGGATTGCCTATAACAAGGAAGAGTTCGAGGACAAAGTCAAGAACGGGCTGGACCTCTCCCCGGTCCATGAAGTGCTGCTCGAAGAGTCGGTCATCGGGTGGAAGGAATACGAGATGGAGGTGATGCGGGATGTGGCCGACAACGTCGTGATCGTCTGCTCGATCGAGAACTTCGACCCGATGGGGGTGCATACTGGCGACTCGATTACCGTGGCCCCGATTCAGACGCTGACCGACAAGGAATACCAGCGGATGCGGGATGCCACGATCTCCGTGATGCGCGAGATCGGCGTCGAGACCGGTGGCTCGAACGTGCAATTTGCCATCAACCCGAAGACCGGGCGGATGATTGTCATTGAGATGAACCCCCGCGTGTCGCGGTCGTCGGCGCTGGCCTCCAAGGCGACCGGGTTCCCGATCGCCAAGATTGCCGCCAAGCTGGCGGTGGGGTATCGGCTGGACGAGATTCAGAACGACATCACGCGCGAGACGCTGGCCTGTTTCGAGCCGACGATCGATTACGTGGTGACGAAGATCCCGCGCTGGGCCTTTGAAAAGTTTCCGGAGGCCAATTCCGAACTCACCATACAGATGAAGTCGGTCGGCGAGACGATGGCCATCGGGCGGACCTTTAAGGAGTCGCTCCAGAAAGCCCTCCGCGGCTTGGAGATCGGCCACTTCGGCCTTGGTGGCGGCAAGAAGGATCTGTGGGGCACCGAACATCAACCATCAATGGGCGACATCCGCGCGGGGCTGTCCCGTCCGAATGCGGAACGGATCTTCTCGATTCGCTATGCGTTCAAGGCGGGGATGACGGTCGACGACATCTTCAATCTGACCAACATTGACCCGTGGTTCCTGCGGCACATTCGCGACCTGCTGAAGAGCGAAGTCGAAATCCAACAGATCGGCCGTCTGGCCCACATGACTGCCGATCAGATGCGGCACTACAAACGACAAGGGTTCGCCGACAAGCAACTCGCCTCATGGCTCTCGTCGACGGAGATCGACGTGCGGGCCCGGCGAAAAGAGTTGGGAGTCATCGCCATCTTCAAGCAGGTCGACACCTGTGCGGCGGAGTTCCCGGCCTACACGCCGTACTATTATTCGACCTACGAGGATGAAGACGAAACCCCCGCCCATCGCCGTTTCAACACGGGAGGCTTCGGTCTGCTGGAGGCCGATGGAACCCCGGTCGCGGGGCGCGAGATGCTCCCGTGTACCTCGGTGAATCACCGCACCGGGTCGCTCGACCAGAAGCGGGTGATGATCCTCGGCGGCGGCCCGAACCGCATCGGCCAGGGGATCGAGTTCGACTACTGCTGCTGCCATGCTTCGTATGCGATGCGCGATCTCGGCATCCAGAGCATCATGGTCAACTCGAATCCCGAGACCGTGTCGACCGACTATGACACGTCGGACATGCTCTTCTTCGAGCCGCTGACGACCGAAGATGTCCTCAATATCGTCGACCGGCTCGATCCGGATGGCGTCATCGTCCAGTTCGGTGGCCAGACCCCGCTCAATCTGGCCAAGGCCCTCGAAAAGGCCGGCGTGCGAATCATCGGCACCAGCCCCGAGATGATCGATGTCGCCGAAGACCGCGAAAAGTTCAAGGTGCTGCTCGACGAACTCCACCTCCACCAGCCGCCCAACGGCACGGCGTTCAACATCAAGGAGGCCCGTCAGGCTGCCGAGACCATCGGCTATCCAGTGCTGGTCCGCCCGAGCTTCGTCCTCGGCGGGCGCGGGATGGAGATCTGCTATGACGATGTCCAGCTCGTCAAGTTCATGAACGAAGCGATCAACATTTCGCCCGACCATCCGGTGCTGATCGACAAGTTTCTGGAAGACGCCATCGAGGTCGATGTCGACGCCATCTCGGATGGCGAGACGACCCTCGTGGGCGGCGTGATGGAGCATATCGAAGAGGCCGGCGTCCATAGCGGCGACTCGTGCTGCGCCTTGCCGCCGTTCTCGTTGCAACCGGCAGTGATCGAAGAGATCAAGCGGGCCACCTACGGCTTGGCCAAGGCGCTGAAGGTCCGCGGACTGATGAACATTCAGTTTGCGGTGAAGATGGGGGGAGAGGGCCTAGGGCCAGAAGGAAATGCCAAGGACCAAGGACCAGGGACCAAGGACTCTGCTGCCCCTCAACCATCCTCCTACACCGTGTACGTTCTCGAAGTGAACCCCCGCGCCTCCCGCACTAGCCCCTTCGTGTCGAAGGCGACCGGCCTCCCTCTGGCCCGGATGGCGGCCAAGATTATGGCCGGTGTTTCTTTGAAAGAGCAGGGCGTGACGAAGGAAGTCTGGCCGCACTACACCTCGGTGAAAGAGAGCGTCTTCCCCTTCAATCGGTTCCAGG
>JAYSVZ010000497.1:0-1547 GCA_043718305.1 Planctomycetota bacterium
CGGGCGACAGTCCGTTTCGGGGCCACGGTTCATGCCCCCAAGTGTCCATTGAGCAGAAATATTTGCCGATCCAATCCCCTGAATCAATCGGGGTTTCCGTCGATACAGGTCCGTCGATCGACAAATTCGTCGTCATCATTTCTTGACAATCGATGCGCATGGCTTATAAACACGCTTCGCCCCAGACAACTAGATGTTGGGGGTTCCATCTCTCCCCTGCACAACTCATAGTGCGAGGCGGCTCGCATTCTCTCCGAATTCCTGCTGGTCAAACCCCCTGTCGGTCGATAGGATTTGGTAGTCGGCGGATGTTCACAATGATCGGTTGTTCAGGCGACTCCGCGCGCTCATAGGATGGATCCACAATTCTGACGGAGCGATACCACGCCGGCTGTCTGTCAGCGGTGTGAACTTCTCAATCTCCCCACTCGGGGAAAACAGTGCATGACGCACGCCGAAAGGAATATCGATGTCGAGTGTGAAGACCAGCCCCGCTGTGGAACCGATGCGGATCGAGCCCTTCTTTTGCCCAACGAACACGGAAGTGTTCAGTACGGTCGAATGGGATCTCCGGACGGCAGCGATCAAGGACGAGAACGGCAAAGTCCTCTTCGAGCAGACCGACTGCGAAGTCCCCAAGGACTGGTCGGCACTGGCCACGAACGTCGTCGTCTCCAAGTACTTCTACGGAGAGCCCGGCACGAGCGAGCGCGAACGCTCCGTGCGGCAGGTGATCCACCGCGTGGCCCGGACCATTGCCGACTGGGGGATGCAGGACGGCTACTTCGCCACCTCTCAAGACGGCGAAAACTTCTACCGTGAACTGGCTTGGCTCTGCCTGCATCAGCACGCCGCCTTCAACAGCCCCGTGTGGTTCAACGTCGGGCTGTACCATCAATATGGAGTGAAGGGTTCGGTCGGGAACTACAATTACGATCCCAAGTTGCGTCGGGTTCACCGGCCCGACACGCCCTACGAATTCCCCCAGGCGTCCGCCTGCTTCATTCAGTCGGTCGACGATAACATGGAGGGCATCATGCGTCTCGCCACCAGCGAGGCCATGCTCTTCAAGTTCGGCTCCGGAACCGGCTCCGACATGTCGACCATCCGCAGCTCCCGCGAGAAGCTCTCCGGCGGTGGAACCCCCTCCGGGCCCCTCTCCTTCATGCGGGTCTATGACCAGATCGCGGCGGTCGTAAAGTCCGGCGGCAAGACCCGCCGGGCTGCGAAGATGCAGTCCCTCAAGGACTGGCATCCCGACATCCTGGAGTTCATCCAGTGCAAGCTCAAGGAAGAAAAGAAAGCCCGCGTCCTGATCGAAAGCGGCGGCTACGAATCGAACTTCAACGGCGAGGCCTACTCGTCGATCATGTTCCAGAACGCCAACCTCTCTGTCCGGCTCAGCGACGACTTCATGAAGGCTGTCGAGACCGACGGTGATTGGCACACCCGCTGGGTGACCAACTCCCAGAAAGAGGGCCCCACCTACAAGGCCCGCTACATGCTCCGCCAGATGGCGGAAGGCGCCTGGTACTGCGGCGACCCCG
>JAYSVZ010000498.1:0-1545 GCA_043718305.1 Planctomycetota bacterium
CGCCCGGCATAAAGATCCCCCATCTCCCAGGCACTGCGGGCCGCGATGAGAGTCACAAAAGCTGCCAGGAGCGGTGCCGCGAGCCCCGCCTGATGGTCGAGGTAGAACAGCCCGAACAGGGCCGGAATTAAGATTGCGGAGATCGTCAGACGCCAACCGAGCATGCCGTGTATCCTTGCTGAACGATGAGTGGTCGGGGTTAGAGTCCAGCCATCAGGCTGCTCCGGACAGGCTTTAGCCTGAACTCCAACTCATCAGTCGTGACACCGTTCTAAGTCGTCCCTTCCACCAGTCCGCCGAATCTTCGCTCGCGCAGCGCAAAGTCGCGAAACGACTGGTACAGATCATCCCGCGTGAACTCGGGCCAACAGCGCTCCGTCACCCACAACTCCGCATAGCTGATCTGCCAGAGCAGAAAGTTGCTGACCCGCATCTCGCCCGCCGTGCGAATGACGAGGTCGGGGTCGACCATCCCCGCGGTGTAAAGGTGATCGCTGATCGTCTGTTCGTTGATCGCGTCGGGAGCGAGTTCGCCGCTCTGGACCTTTTCGCTGATCTTTCGGACGGCGTGCGTCACTTCATCGCGACTGCCATAGTCGAGGGCCAGGCACAATCGCATTCCGGTGTTGTGCTGGCTCATCTCGATCGTCGTCTCGACCTCGGTCCAGATCGCCCGCGAGATGCGATCGGTGCGGCCAATCGTGCTGAACCGCATTCCCTGCCGCATGATCTCTTCACGCTCGGCGATGACATACCGCTTCAAGAGCCCCATCAGCAGCTCCAGTTCCAGCGGAGGCCGCTTCCAGTTCTCGCTACTGAAGCAATACAACGTGAGCTGCCCCACGCCAAGCCGGGCACACTCCTCGATCACGGTTCGAACCGTATTGACGCCCCGGCGATGCCCCTCAATGCGCGGCAACCCCTGCCGTTTGGCCCACCGCCCATTCCCATCCATGATCGCGGCCACATGCTGCGGCACGCGATCCCGCCGCAGCCCAAGCTGGGTCAGTTCGTCAGAGGTGTACGGCGGATCGGCGGCCACAGAGGATGCCTGCTCAAAGGAGACGTGCGGGGGGCTGCATGATAACAGGCTCGGCGATTTCACCGAAGTCGGCGGTTTGAAGCCCGCATGAATCCGCCAGGAGGCACGCGAACAACTCGGCATTCGGGCCTGTCGCGATCGGGTGGAGACCAGCCGCTCTGGGCGCCGGCCGGGAGAGGGGCAGAGAGAGACCGGCTGCCTACTTTTGTGATGCACACACAGAGGGAGCCAATCGGCACGCGGCGCAGCGGAGCTTCGAGGATATGCGGCCCCAAGCCGGAGCTTGGGGCCGAGTTCAAAAATCGACCTGTCGCCCGGTGGGGCACGCTGTGGTATACTTCGAGGCATGAGTATCACCATTCTTGATCGGCTCATCGAGCCCTTTGCCGAGTGCCTGACTCCCGAAGCCGCAACGAAGATTGCTGCCATTCGGGCCGATGAAGAAACGCAAAAGCATGTCGACGCACTGGCCGACAAGGCGAACCAGGGGACGCTCACCGAAG
>JAYSVZ010000499.1:0-4418 GCA_043718305.1 Planctomycetota bacterium
CGGGATGCAGCAGATGGGATTCGCACTGGCCTTCGGGGTTCTGATCGACACATTTATGGTGCGACCCATCCTCGTGCCAGCCTATTTGGTCCTCTTGAATAACGGAACGTTCGGATCGCTCAGCAAGTTCCTCGGGGCTTACCAGGAGCAGCCCGCCAAGCCGCCCTCGGAGAGCGTGGCGGCGTAACCGTCGGTCAAGCTTGGGTGTCGTTGCTTTTGATTGTAAAGATCAAGGCTTTGCGGGGATGACGTATTCCTCAGCATTGCTCAGCCCATCCCGGAGGGATGTGAGAAATTAGCCGGTGGTTGAGCGCCAGCGACACCACCGGAAAACTACGACCGCATCCTGAAGGGATGCCAGAAACTCGTAGCCTCGGGAACCAGCGTTCTGGCATCCCTCCAGGATGCGATCACATGGCGGGCTGAGGACCGGTGGTGTCGCTGTCGCTCAACCACCGGCTAATCTCGGAGACCCCTGCCGGGGTCGGGCAGGCCGACATTCGCTCTCCACCGACGGGTTGCCTTAATTCGCGACGACACCGGTCAACATCAGCGACTCGCGCTAAGCCGCCTTGGCCGTTGGCTCTTTGGTCTTCTGCCGCGTCACCGGATCGGTCTTCCACCGTCGATGGACCCAGAAGTACTGCTCGGGGGCACGCCGGATCGACCGCTCCAGGGCTTGGGTAAACCGTTGCGTAATCTCGCGAATCTCATCCCGGGCCTGGATGGTCTGCGTATCAATGATCTCTTCGCAGCCGATCTCGAACCGCGCCCAGGGCGCTTCCAGCGGATCATCCGGAAGTCGTATCCCGTAGCCCACGACAAGGATCGCCTTGTACTCCAGCGCCATCAGGGCAATCGACTTGAAGGTCGATGCCGGCTGGCCGAAGAAGTCGACAAACACCCCTCGGCGTCCGGCGTCCTGGTCAACGAGCAGGGCCAGATTCCCGCCGGCCTGAGCCAGCTCGACCATCCCGTCAAACCCGCCTTGCTTCATATAGAGCTTGTTGCCGGTCTGCTCGCGGGCGGCCTGAAACCAAGTGTTGAGGTAAGGGTTATCCAGCTTCCGCGCCACAACTCCCATCGGACAACCAAACATCCCGAAGGTCGCGGCGGCCAACTCCCAGCTCCCGAAATGCCCCCCGAGAAAGAAGACGGGGCGTCCTGAGCAGAGCGCTCGCACCGCATCGACTCGATCACGAAAGACGATCGACTCTCGGCAGTTTCGCAGGCACAACTTCCGCGGCAATTGAATCGTCTCGATCAGCAACCGCACCAAATGCACCCACATCCCGTCGATCAGGCGGTTCACCTCTTCGTCGGGGAGATCGCGTCCGAAGGCTGTGCGAATATTGTCGGCAGCCACGTTGTAGCGAGAGAACTTTCGCGGCACGAGCCGGGTCATCGCCCAGGCCACGGTCCGCGCGATGGCCCGCGACTGCCGCACGGACAGGATCTCGATCACGCACGCGAACAGGCGGAACACAAAGTATTCCACGCGGTGTCGAAGATCACGAACGTTCATGGGATCCTTCCCGAGGGCAACGGCCGCTCTGAGCGGCTCCGACGGCGAGTCTCGGCAAGAACCCGTTCCGGGTCAAGAGGAATGACGCGTCGATCGCTCTATGGGTTGGCCGCCGGTTGGGCCTCAATGATCACAATGACCTCATGCAAGTCGCTGGGGCCGGTTTTCTGTCCTGAGACCGATTGAATCCAGCCGGTCGGTTTTGCAGTGGTGTCGGTCGTGGTCATATCGAAATAGAGCCCGCCGAGAATGACACTCGATCCCAAGGGAATCTGGACCGTGGTGGCTGTCGATTCTTCAGTCGCACGGGTGGAATCGATCGTGGACCTTGGCTTCAGTTCCAGCGAGAGCGAGCCATCAGCGGCGAGCGTCGGTCGCAGCGAGAGTTGCAAACCACCCTCCAGGAAACCGACCTCCTCACTCTCCTTGCCGTTTTTGAAATGGTAACGCCGATAACCTTGCTGTTCGGTGAGACCGATCTCCGCGATCCGTCCACTGGGGACGCGGACCTGGGGGATGGCAATCAACGTCGCGTCGCCAAGCTGGTGAATCCGATCGGCAATCAACTTTGGCGACAGGGGAGAAACGCCGGTCGCGACGCCATCTGCCAAGCCCTGCCAGCCGCGAGAAAAATGCCCCGGGGCAGCCTCTTCCGGGGCATGAGTTTCACCACATTGAGGGCATGGTCCCGCCCTCGAAACGAAAATACCGCGATGGTACAGACCGCGGGAACTGACCAAGGGGTGATGCACCTGAAGGACTGTCGCGGAGATCATGACTTCCGGAACGGCCGGTGGGGCCGGGACGTTCTCGATCGCGACAGGCAGATCAGCGGTCACGGGAAGCGCTGCCGGGCGGGCGGCTTCGAAAGCGGGAAGTGGACCCGGAGCCAATGAAGTCGTCGAATCGTCAGTGGAAGGGGAACTCAATGGTGGCTCGGCCACGGTCCGGGGGATCGCCGCCGTATTGATGACGTTGTCGGCTGACACCGCGACATCCTCAGCTCTTGCATTCAAAGCGGAGGCTTTCAACGTCGCGTCGTCGAGCGAGAGTTCTGGTTTGTATAAGGGGGCATCGGACATCGACGTTGATGTCTCAGGCGCAGCCACCTCGACCAGTGAATCGATCAACTCTTGCTGCGGTTCACGGGACTGTTGGGCTGAGCTTCCATCCTGGCTGCGAGCCTCTTGCTCGACCGGCGGAGAAAACCGCTTGGAGGGCCGGGCGGGCGTGATCTCGATCTCGTAAGGGACGGCATCCTTGTCCTCCGCTTCCGGATCATCGGGGCGCGTGGTCGTCGACTTCCACTCGGAGTCCTCCACGGGTGGGGCGGGCGGGAACTGTAACTCTTCGACGAGGGTCAGATCCCCATCGGTTCGCGTTTGCAGGTGATGCACTCTGAGAAGCTGGGTCAGCGCCTCGGCCACATCGACTGACCGCCAATGGCAAGTGATGCGGTCCTCGGACTTCATTCCGTAAACGATATTCCATCCGGCTATCGGGGCCAGTTGTCCAACGAGTTCCCCCAGTGCCACACCATCCGCATCCACATCAAACTTGCCAGGCGAGGTGCGGCTTTCCTGGACGCGGACTGGGGAGGCTAGTCGGGACGAGACCTCTTTCGGCTCGGGAGCCTCGGTCTGATGGGACCGTTCGGCGACACTGGCCTTCAACGCTTCGACCTCGCGAACCAAAGTCTCCAGATCGCGTGTGGTTTCGTGGCGAACGAGGAGTGTCTCGGCGTCGCGAATCGCGACCAACTGGGCTTCTAATTGAGACCGGGCCAGTTCACTGACTTCGCCTCGCAATTGATCGAGATCGGATCCTGGCAAAGCGGACCATGCGCCCCGGGCTTCGGTCGCGTTCGAGGCATTCCGCTCGGTGGGCCACTCCTCGGAATGATCGGGGACCGGTCGTGAGGCCGACGGATGCTTACCCAAGAGGGCGTCGGTCGATCCGGCGGTCGCCACTCGAATCGGTGTCGCCGCCGTCTGCTCGCCGACCGGATCTTGTGGCTGTGCCACAGACCCCAGGGGTGTCCCCAGTAGCGACACCGCTCCGATGAGACAGAGGATCACAGCGAGCGCGAGCCCGGCAATCGCAACACGAAATGCAGGATTTCGGGTGGCCACCGGCGACTCCTCGACTACGTGTTCCGCCTGACGCGGTCCATCCGCACCATCTCGTTTCTCGTACATCGGCCCACGGACCAACCGGTATTGAAGGAAAAGTCAGCGTATCCGGAACGGTTGCAATAGTGCCACCGGTCTGCGGGCTCGCGTCATAATGGTGGGCCTGCACTCCAAAGCGAGCTGGTCTCCACCCTACGGCTTGGCGACTACGGCTTGCTCACGCTGACAGATCAGCGATCGCTTGTGGAAAGGTCTTCTCAAAAGGGATGCGTACTGTCAGTCCCCCTTCCGACCCTGCTAGAATCTCCGAGGTTGCTGTCCCTCTCTTTCGGAGTCCCCTCGCTTGTTGCCTCGGCACGAAGTTTTTCCTGGTGTGATTGAAATGAACCTTCAGGCGCGGCGGCGTCTGGGGTGTTGTGTCTATATGGTCCACAGCGCCGGAGAGTGGATGCTGATCGACATCGGGTACGAGGACACCCTCGACGACATGATCGATCTAATTCGGCAGATGGACTTCCCCCTGGCCCAGTGCAAGTATCTCGTCGCCACGCACGCCGATGTCGACCATATCCAGGGCCTCAAGCGGGCCAAGGAAATGATGCCCCAGGCCCAAGTCGTCGGCCATCCCCAAGCGGCCGAACTCCTCGCCCAGGGCGAGCGGATCATGACCTACGCCGAAATCACAGCTCAGGGAATCTCGATCGACCTCCCCAAGGTGACCTTCGATCGCACCATTGATGAGGGGGATACGCTGAAGCTCG
>JAYSVZ010000500.1:0-4416 GCA_043718305.1 Planctomycetota bacterium
TACGGCTGCCCCAGCGTCAATGCTGAACCCGGCATGACGACATACTTGGCAGCTGCGGGGCAGGGGAGTTGTTTTCAGCCCGGCCACTCTCGACCGCTCTCGGAGATCACAGACGGGACGAGCAATACGCTGATGGTGATCGAAGTCACCAAGGCTCAGGCTGTGCATTGGATGGCTCCGCAGGATGCCGATGTGACGCTTTTGCTGGGTCTCGGTCAGGCCGGGGAGGAGCTGCATCACACTGGTGGGATGCACGGACTGCTGGCCGATGGAGGTGTTCGATGGTTCTCAGTGAATACTTCCGAAGCCGACCTGCGGGCGATCTTTACCGTGGCCGGGAATGATGTGGTGAGTTATCAATTCTGAGGTCGGTCTCGACATCAGCGAGCGGGGGACGTGTCCCCGTGCCAAGCGGGAAGTGGGACGGGTGCTGATCGACGTTCGTAAGAGAGACGGGCTGGAAAGCCCGTCCTACGGTAGGACGGCCTTTCCAGGCTGTCGATCACGTTTCTCGCAGTCACTCTTCCAAGCACCGCTACGCCGGGTTCAAAAACCCCGCCAACCGATCGATCCCGGCCCCCAGTGTCTCGATGTTTGTCGCGAACGAGAGCCGCACGTACCCCTTCGCCCCGAATGCATCGCCCGTGACAAGGGCCACATGAGCGACCTCCAACAGTGCCGTGCAGAACTCGGTGGCGTTCTGCACGACCTTGCCACCTTGCAGCGTCTTGCCGAAGTAGTGACTGACATCGAAGAAGATATAGAACGCGCCGCCCGGCTCGACGAAGCTGACGTTCGGGATCTGGCGGAATCGGCCGAGCACGTACGCCCGCCGCTTCACGAACTCGGCGTGCATGGCGGTCACACTCTCTTGAGACCCGGTCAGGCCCGCGATCGCCGCGTGCTGGCTGATGCTACACGGGTTCGAGGTCTGCTGGCTCTGGAGATTATCGATCACGGTGGTCAACGCTGCCGGGGCGATCGACCAGCCGATTCGCCATCCGGTCATGGCGTACGCTTTGCTCACGCCACTGACGATGATGGTGAGCTTGCGGACTTCCTCGCCGAACGAGGCGAACGACCGGAACTCCGCTCCGTCATAGATCAGCTTCTCATAGATCTCATCGGACAGGACCGGGATCTGGTGCTTGACCGCCACCTTCGCCAGCGCCTCCAAAGCCGCCACCGGGTAAACAGCTCCGGTCGGGTTGCTGGGGCTGTTGAGCATCAGCAGGCGGGTCTTCGGGGTGATCGCCTTCTCGAATTGCGAAAGAGTGAGGACGTACCCCGACTCCGGCGTAGTCTCGACCAGCACGGCCTTGGCCCCGGTCAGCTCGACGAGGGCGCTGTAGCTGACCCAATACGGCGTCGGGATGATGACCTCATCCCCCGGTCCGCACAGCGCGGCGATCACGTTGTGAATCGCATGCTTGGCCCCGTTCGAGACGACGATCTGGTTCGGTTCGAACTTCAAGCCGTAGTCGCGTTCGTAGGCCAGACAGATGGCCTTCTTCAGTTCTGGAATCCCGCCCGACGGCGTGTAGTGCGTGTGCCCCGCGTCCATGGCTGCCAAGGCCGCTGCCCGGATGTGGGCCGGGGTGTTGAAGTCCGGCTCGCCGAGCGTGAAGTCGAACACCTGGACCCCGCTGGCCTTCAGGGCTTTCGCCTTCGCCGCCGCCGCGATCGTGGCGGAGGGCTGAAGAGTCTGGACAGCGGGAGACAGACGGAAGTTCATTCGAGGGCTCGGCTTGCGTGACTTCTGAAGCAACTGGGCATCGGCACTGGATGCTGCGATCAACAGTGGATTGTCGGGGTTCACGGAAAGACGTCAAGGATTGTGAAATCCGGGATCAGAACAATCGACAGGCCCCCCATGAGTCCCCAGGCTGGCAACTGCATGTCACGACTCACTTCAGTAGTTTCGCACGCTGCGCGGGGGAAGAGGAACTGCTCTCCGAACAGGACTCGATGGCAAATCCAAAGATACTCGAAACCGGCGGGTGTATGCCTCGCAGTCGATCTTGAATAACCGCGCGGCGGATCGTGCGCAGGCTGAGGACGTGAGGCGTACGAAATGCCCCACCGGGTAGAAGATCCCTTGACTTCGCGTTCCAGCCACGAGACAAAGATTGCCTCTGGGCCTGTCGCCCTCCGAGTCCTCATTCCCGTGAGCCACTTGATCCCCTTCGTTCACGAACTCACGCCAGCTCCCCCGCTCGAGAGCCTGCTACCTGCTGTGGCGTCATGGTCGGGTTTGGTCGTGTTTGACAGTGCGCGGCGGTCTGGGAATCTGGGCAGATATAGTTTTCTCTCAGCCTTTCCCTACCAGCAATACCGCATCGAACGGGCGGTTTATGGGACCGACCCGTTCGATGCGATCCGCGAGGAGTGGTGTCGAGACCGATGTGAAACGATCCCCGGATTGCCGCCGTTTCAAGGGGGGGCCGCAGGGGTTCTCGGCTACGAGTTGGGGCGAGCCTTTGAACGCTTACCCGCATCGAATCACGATGAGTTGGAGATTCCGGCCCTCTCCGCTGGGCTGTACGACTGGGTGATTGCGTGGGACCATCTGGTCGGTCGCTGCTGGTTGATCTCGCAGGGAGCCCCCGAGACCGAGCCGGTGCGGCGACGGCAGCGGGCCGAGGAGCGGGCTGCGTGGGTGCTCCAGGCTTTGGCGTTGCCGATGGAATTACCGCCTTCGAGGACGGATCACCACCCACCGTCAAAGCCGCTCACCGCCCCCAGTCACCCCGCCCCCGGACCACCGGGGTTGGTGAGCAACTTCACGCGCCAGGAGTACCTCGCGGCGGTTGAGCGGGTGATCGAGCTGATCCGGGCGGGCGATATCTTTCAAGCGAATCTCTCACAGCGGTTGATGTATCCCTGCCAAGAAAACCCGATCGAGTTGTACCTGCGACTTCGAAAGGAAAACCCCGCCCCGTTCGCGGGACTTTATCGAGATGGTGATTGGTCGGTCCTCAGCGCATCGCCCGAACGCTTTCTTCAACTCGCTGGAGACCAGGCGGAAACCCGGCCCATCAAGGGCACCCGCCGTCGCAAGGCGCAGCCCGAGGCCGATCTTTTCGTCGGCGATGAGTTGCGTGAGAGTGAGAAGGACCGCGCCGAGAACCTGATGATTGTCGACCTGCTGCGGAACGATTTGTCGCGAGTCTGTCGCGCAGGAAGTCTGCGCGTGCCCCAACTCTGCCAGGTCGAGACGTACGAAACGGTCCAGCACTTGGTCTCCGTGGTCCAAGGACAGCTCCGTCCCGAGCAGACAATCTGGGATCTTTTTCGGGCGACCTTCCCCGGCGGGTCGATTACTGGAGCCCCGAAAGTCCGGGCGATGGAGATTATCGCCGAGATCGAACAGGCTGCCCGCGGGGCCTACTGCGGGTCACTCTTCTATGCCGGGTTTGATGGCCGGTGCGACAGTAGCATCTTGATCCGCACCTTCGTCCAGCGGCACGAGTGGGTTCAGTGCTCCGTCGGGGGCGGCATCACGGTCCAGTCGCAACCGGCTGCGGAGTATGACGAGACCCTGGCCAAGGCGGCGGGGATGCTGCGCGTCTGGGAGGGGCCACGATGATTCTACTGATCGACAACTACGACAGCTTCGTTCACAACCTGGCGCGGTATCTGGAGGAGTTAGGTTCGGAACCGGTCGTCGTCCGGAACGATGCGGTCAGCGTCGACGATGTTCGCCGAATGGCCCCCGAGGCGATCATTCTCTCGCCCGGTCCGTGTACGCCGCGCGAAGCGGGAATCACGCTGGAGGTGATCCGCACTCTCGGCGATCGAATTCCGATGCTGGGGGTTTGCCTAGGCCATCAGGCGATCGGCGTGGCCTGTGGCGCGAAACTGGTGCGGGCACATGACCCGATGCATGGTCGGACTTCGCCCGTGACGCATGACGGGGCGGGCCTCTTTGCGGGACTACCCAACCCATTGCGAACGATGCGTTACCACTCGCTCGCGTTAAGCGAAGAGGAGTGGCCCGCCGAGCTGGCGATCACCGCGCGCACAGCGGACGGCACGATCATGGGGATCAGCCACCGCCATTGGCCGCTGCATGCTGTTCAATTTCACCCGGAGTCGATTCTGACCGAATGTGGGCATCAATTGTTGAGCAACTTCCTCACGATGGCTGGCGTTGCGTATGGCGAGTACGTGTCAGTCGAGACACCGCCCCAACAAGGGGGCGACGATTTCTACCAGCGCGACTTCGCCCCCGATGCAGTGGCCCGAGGATAGAGTTGTTAGAGCATTTTTTGAATTAGAGTTCAGTGAGAATTCGCCTCAACCCTGAGTGGGGAACACTAGCCCTTAAACAAGCGACCGTTTGAGCGATTTCTGGATCGAGTTTTGGTGCGCATCGCGAGCGTTGCCGAGGATGTCGGCGGTTACGGGGGGCAG
>JAYSVZ010000006.1:0-2960 GCA_043718305.1 Planctomycetota bacterium
GGAAAACCCTGTGTTTTTGAGACTTTTCTGGGTTTGGCCAATTTTTGATCACACAAAGTTGAACTCTGGGTATGACCGGAAATCAAAAATGTGTGGAAAGTCCCACAGTTTGGCACACCCTTAAAGGGCTGGCTGGTCCCACCCTACGGCTACGGCACTGCGGGGAGACCGAGGCCGCCCTTACTGCAACTCCAGCAATCGATTTCTCAGGTCGGTTTCAAACTCGTCCCCTCGTTCCGCGTAGGGGCGATTTCGAAGATACCACTCGCCCCACAAGCGGATCGCTTGTCGCCGCCAGGAGTCGACGGCTGCCGACTGTTGATCAGCACTGGCGTCGGGTGGAAGACCTTCCAGGGGGTCGTCCGACAGCTTGAAAGCCTTGGGCTTGCGGGCCGTCCAGCAGAGCGCCAAGTGCGCCTCGACCATGACCGAAGAATCTTTGTCCTCCAGAGCCTTCACTGCCAGTCGCGCCAACGAGAGGTTGCCAGACCGACCAATCGCCCAGACGGCGGTCTGCCGAATCTCGGGCTTGGGGCTGTCCATGAGCTTGATGAGCAGATCCTTCTTGCCAATCAGTTGGGTCTTGTCACCGAGCTGAATCTGCTCGACGATTTCGGCCTGGGCGTTGCCGACTTCGAGCGTCTCGGGGTTGGCCAACGACTTCAAGAGATCATCGAGCGAACTCCTCTCGGTTGTCTTTTTGACGTTCCCCTTGGAATCGACGTTCGTCAAGTCGTCCGGCAGTCCGCGGCCCCCCGATAGCAAGCCCCCTCCGACAGTTCCCTCGGGCGTGGGAGCCACGCGTTTGATGAGCTTGCCGGTCGATCGAGTCAGGAACAACACACAAAACGAAGTGTCGTTTCCGGAGCTGACCACCTGCGTAATGGTCCAACTGCCATCCGGTTTTTGGGTGGAGATCAGATGGTCAGCACACTCGTTAAACCAGTCGCGACCATTGAGCTTGGACACATTCGAGAGGGCTCCCATCCGCTCCAGGGAGTAGTAGTAATAGGCTCGATGGTGATGCGCCGAAGTGTTTTCTGGAGCGAACCGGGTGGCGACCCAGTTGATGGCGTTCTTCGTCGCGGGGAAGGCAGCTTCCGGAATGCGTCCGGCTTTGACGGTCTTCTGGGCTTGCTCTTCGGCCATCAGATCGAGGTCGACCGACTCAATCGCGCTGGCTGGCTTTTCACCCGGTTTCAGGGCCTTAGCACCCCCCGGTTGTTTCGGTGGGGCGGATCCTTTTTCGAAGTCGGGAATCCGTGACGGGTCGATATTTAACATTGCAATGCACATGATCCCTGCTCCGTTGACGGACATGTTCATCGTGGAATTCATGCCATCCTGGCTGATGTTGACCCCCGGGTTGTAGGCATACCCCCCGTCCGCATTGTGATTGGCTGCCGTCCAGGCCGCCACACGAACCCACACTTGGGGATCGATCTCGACGCCCGCGCGGGCCGCCGCCCACAGCCCCAGGCAGGCGTAATGCGTCACGCTGATGTCCCCGCCGGTCCGCTCGGCTTCGCGTTGGGCCTCGGGATAATTCCAATGCCCGTCCGGCGACTGCCCTTGAATCAGATAACTTGCGATAGCCTGGATATCGACTTTGTAGGCTTCGGGATCGACATCGGCCAGCAAGGTGGCATCGACCGCCGCCTCGTAGTAGTGACTGCCAGTGGCTTGGTAGGCCCCGCTCCTGACCTTACCGCGAGTCGTGGCGACGGCATCGACGATGAACGGACTATTATGCGGCTCGCCCGCCTTGAGCAAGGCCACCGCGGCCAATGATTTCTCGGCTCCCGCCAACGTCTTCATGTGGGCCTTGATCGCGGCGGCACCCTTGGCGATCGCCTGCTGAATCTGAGCCTTGTCCGCAGCTCGCGACTCTGCGACACCCAAACCAGTGGCGAGAATGGCCCCCAGTGCCGCCACAGAAACCATCCGGAAGTTCATCATGTCCGTCTCGATCTCATTCAGCCTGCCGCGATCCCGCATGATGCGGTGAATTCGATTATCGCCGATGCGTCACGTTCTGCAAGACACGAAAGGCAGTTGTGCTCGGAGTTCAGCCTTGAGTCGTCTTGAGGCTGCTCCGGACAGGCTAGAGCATTTTTAGAATTGGTCTTCAGTTCTTTCCCTGAGCCTTCAGCGGTCAGCTTTCAGCAATCAGCCAGCACCTTCCGGCTCCCTCTCCCCCCGGGAGAGGGGTTGGGGGGTGAGGGCGAGTGGCGAGACAACTCTCGAATGGACTCTGGCTGTGGGCCCAATGCGCTGACTGATGACCAATTCTAAAAGTGCTCTAAAACTGGCCAAGTCTGAACTCCGGCCGCGAGGTCTATCGCAAGCGGGCGAGTTGCCGGGTGTCACAGCCTGCCCGCCATCAACGCTTCCAACTGTCCGATCGAGAGAAACAATCGATAGGGATGCCCAGGGAGTTCTGCAAAGTCCCAGCGCTCGTAGAACGCCTTGGCCCGGTCGTTGATCGCATCCAGGATCACCGCCACAAATGCAAACGTCCGACCCGCCTCGTAGCAATCTCTCAAAGCTTGAGCCAGCAACAGACATCCCAGACCATGGCCTTGCCGAGACGAACTCACTCCCAGCCAAGCCAGCACCGCCACGGGGAGTGCGCGCCGGGGTAAGGTTCGGCTGACCTCGGTTGGCAGGTCTCCAAAGTCGACTTGGCCGATCGCCAATGTGTAGTACCCAGCAATGGCTTCACGGTCATTTAGCAGAACCTTGGTGACCGACAGATGCTTCGTCTGATGCTGCCAGGCTGTGCTCCGCAACCAGTCGTTGACGGCAGCCTCGCCACAATCGAAGCCCTTTCGAGGGTGTTCGCGGCGAAGTCCCTCCCACCGCATCCCGTCTGGCAGCGAGATCTCTTTCAAGACTCGCCTCGCATGAGCTGGCCCAGTTTCTTCTGAGCGGGAGTTAGTTTGGCCGGAGCCTGAAGC